>DSBP01000088.1 GCA_011049465.1 bacterium
CGATAATATTTCCCTCCTCATCTTCAGCCGCGTATTCGGCCCATTCTATGGGCGGGCCGTCAAGCGCTTTGGCCCATAATTTTTCTCCCTTTTCCGAAAACCTCGCGAGGTAAGCCCTGATTCCCTCTGCTTCGCGCTGTTCTTTAACGGCAGCCTCTATTTTTTCCCTGGCTATATCAGCGCCGGGCAGGGCTGCTTCGGGTTTTATGGGAGGCGCGGGTTTCACAGGCGAAACAGGCTCTTTTTCACACCTGCCGACCATCAATATCAACAAGATAATTATGATAACCGCAACGGTAAACCATCCCCATTTTTTCAGCCCCTTTTTTTTCATTGCTTACCGCTTTTTCCCGGCCGGAAACACATAGGTAACAGGCTCGCCTGCCGGCACGCCTAAAACCTTCTGCGCCTGCTTTTCATCAAACGCTCCAACCGCGACTGTCGCCATTCCCATTGACACAGCCTGAAGGTAAATGTTCTGCCCGGCGTGGCCCGCCTCCATATGTGTGTACATTATGCCGCGGTCCCCGTAACGGCCTGTTATCCGCGGATACACAGCGGAAAAAATTATGGTTATCGGGGCATTTGCCACCACCCTCTGCCCCATTGCCGCGGCAGACAGTTCCTTCCTGACATCGCCTTTCTTTATCAAAGCCAGCGCATGCTCAGCGGGTATGTATCTGTAAACACCCGGTTCAAGGCCCGATACATTTCCCGCTGCCACATATGTCTCAAGCGGAAAGAGCGCGCCTGCTGAAGGCGCTGTCCTGTATCCCCTCCCGTCAGTTACGCCCTGGGCTGCCCATAAAAGCTGCCCCGCTTCCTTCAGCGACAAAGCAGGCTCTCCAATCAGCCGTTCTGTCCTTCTCTCATTCAGCGCCTGCTCGACAGATACCCTGCTTTTTGTATCGGGCTTCGGGAGCCTTATGTTCTTAACAGCCGTGTCAGCGTAAAGGCTCAGGGACATGGCTAAAATAAAGAACAACACAATATTTTTCCTCATAAAACACCTCAACCGCATAAACGCGGTTTAATCAGGGCCGTAAAGGTCAAGCCCTTTGTAAAGCTTAATGTCTTTTTTAACCTCTGTATAGTCGTCAAACCAGTAGGCGTCCGGGTTTCTCCTGAAAATCATTATCCTGCCGCTGTCAGAATGGCGCGCGGCGCGGAAATATTTGAATATAATATCCCTGTCTGTCATCCCGATTACGTGTATCTTTCCCGTGGCCGTTGACATCACAAGCCTCGCGGTTTTTGCCAGCCCCGAGACTGTTGAACGCGCCTTTTCAAAAATGACATAACTACGCTCCACAGGCACGGCAAAATCCCAGTTTGCCGCGGTGGGCCTGCACTGAAAGATATAGTAAGGCGATACGCCCACATAGGAGAGTTTTGTAAAGAGCGCGGAGAGCGCTTCAGCCGAGTCGTTTACCCCTTTTATTATCGGCGTCTGATTTGCCATAATAGCGCCCGCGTCCACAAGCATTGAGACCGCCCTTACCGCTTTCGGCGCCAGCTCGCGCGCGTGGTCAAAATGGTTCATTATATAGATTCTCTTTTCAAGGGTGCTGTTCTTTTTAATCATGGAGACCAGTTTTTTGTCCTTTATTATCCTGTCCGGATAAAAAGCGGTCATTTTCGTCCCTATCCTGATGATGCCGACGTGGGGTATTTTTTTAAGCTCCCCTATTACATGGGCCAGCTTTTCAGTGGACAGCATGAACGGATCGCCGCCTGTCAACAGCACGTTCTGGATACCCTTGTGCTTTCTTATGTAATTAAGCGCCTTTGGCAGGTCTTTTACCGCTTCATCTCTCCTGTTCATAAATATGCGTTTTCTGAAGCAGTAGCGGCAAATACTGCCGCAGTTGCCGCTTATCAGAAAGAGGGCCGTTGATGTGTATTTGTGCTGGATCCCGGGCATTTGCGTATATTTGGATTCCTTTGAGGGGTCCAGCGGGCCCGATGAGCGCAGCTCATTGACATCGGGCAGGACAAGCCTGCGCAAAGGGTCGTTTTTGTCCGACCAGTCAATGAGAGAAGCATAATAGCTGTTTACCTTAAACTCGTATCTTTTGGCGACAGCCTCAAGCTCATTTTTTTCCTTCTTTGTGAGCCCCTTTAAGTCAGAGACCTTTCTTATAAATTTAATTTTGTTAACCATTTATGCCTCCTGTAAAAAACCGAGCTATTAAGATTACACCATAGTGGAATGTCAAGTCAACGGTTAAAAGAATCAGTTTTTCTTTACGGCAACAATAAAATAATCAGGCGCCTCATAAGGTATCCCTGTAATCAGGCTCCTTATGGCGCGTACAATCCTTTTCACGGGGTTATTGTCCCAGCTGTCATTGTCCTGTTCTGATTTAAGAATTCCGAAGCCGTTGTTTTCAAGGTTGCGGCAAACAGCAGCCATGGGATAGGGCCTTACATGCTCAAAGTCCTCCCAGAACCCGGCCGTGCCTACCGAGAGATTCTTTGGATTCTGGGTTACTATTATGAATATACCTCCGGGCCTCAGCCTCTTTAACACGTTCTTCATCATTAAAACCGCGTCTTCAGGCTTAAGATGCTCAATAATATGGCGGGCATGTACGGCACCGAACTTTTTCTTTGTGGTTTTAAGGTATTTTATGACGTCAGCCCTGATTACGCGCTTGTCAAGAGGCGCCCTGTCAACTGATATGACGGATTTCGCGCCTGCTTCCATGCAGATGCCGATAAACGCGCCGTCAACACCGCCAAGGTCAAGCACATCCCGGCCCGCGCACAACAGAGCATATTTCTTCTGTTTTTTTGCCGAGTCCCTGTCCTCTATGGTAATCCATTGCTGAGGTTTGGCCTTTTTAATTTTCATAATAGTATAATAACATCTTTAAAAACCAAAGTCAAACAGGGGTTGTCCTCTGTTCCTCGGCAATGAGAATCTCCGGGCCAAGCCTGCACCGGAGCGGTTCAGAACAAAGACGCCGGGCGCTCCCTTATATCCACTCTATATTTATCTCCCCCTCCACTTCCCCGAACTCCTTATCACCCGTTATCAGCGTTGCTTTGTTCATTAATGCCGCGGCCGCGGCGAAACAGTCCGCGTAAGACATCTTTTTTCCCGATTTGAAAATCGCAGCCCGCCCGGAAAGAGCCCTGTCTGCCGGAATAATCTCAACCGGCAGCGTGTCGATTATTTCAGCGATGGCTTCAGCGACACGCGCGCCCTCAGAGCAATCAGGTTCCGGGGCCGTACGCTAATGAATTTGGGCAAAAACAGGGATTACTTTATTTTGCGTTCAATTTATAGTCGATCAATACCTTCTCGTGTTCCCAATACGTTCCCGAATGAATATTGTATTCTTTCAGTATCCCAACACCTTCTTTAAACCACTTAATGCTCGGCCCTCCCGCCGTTCGATAAAAAATCACCCACACATCTTCAAACTTTCCCGCGGGAACGATTATCTCTGCTCTGCCTTCAACAATTTTGTAGTACATGCCCGGATTGGGAGCGGGCCCTATTCCCAGATGAAACAGCCTGCCGGCTTCCATATCCCTTTCTTCCATTTTTTTATCAGCCCAACGAACTCCCAAAGTTAACGGAAAAAACAAATACGGCATCCGTTCACCGGCAATCGAATGCATCGCGCTGCTTGTAGGCCGGTAGTTCGTCTTATCCAAATCCTCATCCGATAGTTCATAAATCCTGTTTCCATAAACAAACAGATATTTTATATATTCTTCTTTACCATTATTATCAGCGGCAAATCTTCGGGTATCCTCCTCCTTCACGTCGCTTCCATATTCAACAGTCTTTCGAACGGTTCCTTCAATTACAGCCAGTACACCATCATCATTTATTTTAATGTAAGATACCCTTTCTGTTATTAAGGACTTTACTTTGATTTTATCTTTTTCCTTCACCTCGATCGTGGATTTATCGGCTGTTTGATAAAGGCTGTTATAAGACCAGGTGCTGCCAACATTCAGCGGAAAGTAATCCAGCGGATTGACTTTTTTTTTCAACCTCAAGGCTAAAAAATGGATTTGCAGTTTTTACCGGAGGCGTATTCCCTCCGGAATCCAAATATGCAAATATAAGCTGTGGTGCGAATAAAAATGTTATTATTATAACCGTTTTAGTCATTACCGCTTGCCTCCCATGCATCTTTTCGGACAAGCACACGAGCCCATGGCGCCGTGGCTTGCAGCATTTATCGGTTAAAAACTCTCGATTCCGAACAGAAAAACTTATCTTGAAGCGGATATAGAGTATTTTCGTAGGACATAGTCAATCCCGTCTTTTATGCTTTTTATGCGGAAAGTTTCCCGGATTTCCGGCCATACTTCGTCAAGTGTTTTAAGCCCTACTACTTCGAGAAGGTCATAGTAATTCAGGCCTTCAACAGCCCGTCTTACGGCCCACTTCCTGTTAAAACTGCCCAGTTCTTTTTTACCGTCCAATATTTCCATGAATTCCTCTTCGGTAAAATCATAATCCCAAAGCAGCTTTTTTACTGTTTTTTTCTGTATCCGGGTCATTGTTCATCACTTTCAAATCTCACTTTAATTATAACATCCGAATTAACAAAATCAAGCTGCTTTATTGACGGGGTTGGCCTTACTTTTGCGCCTATTTCTTCCTGCCGGTCATATCCATATCACCCTTATTTCCCGCTCCACTTCACGAAACTCCGGATCGCCTGTGACGAGCGGAGCTTTCAGCCGCTTTGCCAGGCCGGCCGCAAAACAATCCGCGTATGACATCTTTTTTCCGGCCTTTATCTCCGCGGCCTCGGCCGCGTCTTTTGCGTATACCGGAACTATAGACATCGGTATCCCGGCAAGGACCGTCTTCAGTTCATCCGCCCTGCTTTTTCCGAAATTCCTCATTATTGAGTAATACATCTCCCCGTAGTTCACCGCAGATATCAGCAGTTCGGCGCCTGCCTT
Source organism: bacterium (assembly GCA_011049465.1). Lineage (GTDB taxonomy): Bacteria > Oederibacteriota > PGYV01 > PGYV01 > DSBP01 > DSBP01. The sequence continues at coordinate 4,942 of DSBP01000088.1, forward strand.
CCAGTAAGCGTTAAGAATTTCCTCGACTTTTATGCCATTCTTTTCGCCGTAAAGCAGAGCCAGCATTGCATTGGCGTCAAATATCACCTTTTCCATTTTTTGTCTTCCTTCAGCATCTCTGCCCTGTGCTCGGCAACGAGGCCGCCGGTTGTATGCTCCCCCCCCTTATACATCCCCCTCAGCGACTTGATATATTCGGGCGTCTCCGGCCTTATGGTGATTATCACGCCGTCGTCGTCAACGTGCAGTTTCGTCCCCTTTTTCAGGCGCAGCCTCCTCCGTATCTTTGCGGGTATTACTATCTGTCCTTTCTGTGTCAGCGTTACAGTATACATGTTTTCCACCTCCTTTAAAAAGTATACCATTTTTTTAAAAGTAAGTCAAAAATATTTTTGGCTTGTATTGGCAATTGGGGATGGACATAGCATAGGCTTGCCGCATCTTAAAACATAGACAAATAACGGCATGCGGTGAGCTGGGGGGTGGTTTGGGGCGGACGGGGACATGATATCCGGTAAACCATAGCAGTTTTCATCGCGTGAAGGATAATTTTGTGCTGCCGCTGAAGCCGTGTTTTTGAATACCGGTTGTGCCGGATGCCGCGGCAGAGCCGGGCTGTTTCAGGAATGGATTTTTGGTTCAGGGCCGGGAATTGTCCCCGGCCCCAAACCTCTTATTCCGCTATTTCATCATTATTATGCTGGTAAGCGCGGTGCTTGACCCTTCTTTCATTTTAAGCTCTGCTTTTAATATGTACATTCCGGCGCCGAGCTCTTTGCCGCCCGCTGCCCTGCCGTCCCATTTTATCTTATGCGTGCCGGTCGTGAGATAATAAACCCCTTCCAGCTCCTTCTGCCATATAAGCCTGCCTGCCCGTGAAAATATTTTCAGGTAAACTTTTGACGACGGATCAATGGCGTATACCATTTCATTATTTCCCGCCGTGCTTACGCCGCTTCCGTTTGTCTCTATTGAATACTCCAGGTATGCCCCTGTCTGCGATGTGGCCGGATTCGGGTATGTCATTACCGAAGATATCTCCGCCGGAAGGGCCGTCGACGCGGGTTCCTGTCCCCACACCAGGCTGCCGCTGTAATACGCCGTGGCTTTTGTCCACGACTGCCAGCTCTGCGAGTTCGTGTAGCTCCAGTCATTGGACTGCGTCATGTTTGACCAGTCCGATTTATGGAACCTCAGATGGAACTCGACATATTCACCGGGCTGCAGCACAATATCACCGCTGAATTTCACGCTTATATAGTGTGTCTGGCCGCCAAGCGTTGTAGCCGCGACTGAAACGCTCACGTTTGAACCTATAGAAATTCCCTGGGGCATTTTTCCCGCCCAGTCAACGACTGCCTGTACTGACTGGCCGGTACAGTCGCAGTTGAACCAGTAGCGCGCCTCGGCGTTATTCAGGTTTATTGCCGATGTTCCGCTGTTAACAACCTGCATATGCGGGTTCGGGCTGTTTGTGCTGTCGTTGGTATTCGCGCTCTTCACCTTTATTGTCAGGTTGGCCGCAACAGGTATTGTCACCGTCGCTGTCGGCAATACCGGTGTGTTTGTCGGAACAGGCGTTGTCGGCGTCGCTGTCGGCAATACCGGTGTGTTTGTCGGAACAGGCGTTGTCACCGTCGCTGTCGGCGGCACTGCTGTGTTCGTCGCTGTCGGCGGCACTGCCGTGTTCGTCGCTGTAGCCGCTGTGCAAGCCGCGCCTAAAACCGCGTCGCCAAACGCTGCCGTATTCTGCCAATTGCTTGAAGTCCCGTTCCACATCAACACGCCTTCCCTTGCTCCACCGTTGGAATCAATATTTACCCCAATGTCCAGCCCATAAACAGCTCCCTGCACAGGCATTACACCGAGCAATGCCCACGGCAGCCTCATTTCAACAACATAGCCGCCTGCCCTGGCTCCTACAGCGCCGGCTGCGCCGCTTGTCTTTCCATTAATCTCCCTTAAAACCTGATCGTTGTATCTCATGGAGAACTGAAAATCATCTGTACCGTATGTTACCGAGCGGTTATGATTCATATCCAGATAAACTTCAACAGACGAATCATCATACCACGCTGTTCCTGAATCATTGTTAGGCGACGGGTCAGTTACGTCCACTGCCACATACAGATTTGTATTGTCCCATCTTACCTTGAATTTTGAAGTTACGTTTTGCGGGTTTGTCCCTGTGATAAGCCTGTTGTTTGTCATCCACATCCCGTCCTGCCACGCCGCATCGCTGATGCTGCCGTCAATTACTATTCCCTGTCCGCACTCCACGGCAACGGCGGAAGGCATGGGTGTCGCGGTCGGCGTTACTACAGGTGTGTTTGTCGCCGTATTCCCCGGTGTCTGCTCAACCGTCGGAGTAATAACTGCATCCGGCGGGCTGATTTTCCACAAGCCAAAACATCCGCCCATTGAGTGCAGATAACGCGTAAGCGGATTCACCCGCACAAAAGATGGCATTTCGCCGCCGCTTCCAAATTTAGCGGTATTATTTACCATGGATTCCCATGTTTTGCCGCCGTCAACAGAACGCACAAGAGTATTATTTGCAAGATAAAGGCCCGTGTAATAGCCCGCATATACAATATCAGGATTTACCGGATCTGTCGCAACTGTTTGAACTTTTCTTTCATTATTTTGTGACGCAGGCAGGCTTCCTATTATATTAGTTGCGCTCCCGTTAAAGTTTATTTTCCAGAAAGCATATTCAGCCGCGACATAATAGCATGAATTTTTCCAATCCACCGCCACGTCTTTGGCTCCCGAGACCGACGAACCCACCCCGGTCCAGGAAAAGCCGTCATTTGTTGAATAAACCACTTGCCCGGATCTCAGGCCCACAAGGGCTTTATTTTGAGGATTATAAGTATATACCCCGTCCACTCCGGAAGAAGACCATGTATATCCTTTGTCCGTGGACTTTTTATTTCCAATAAAAATTATATTGGGTTTTCCGGGAACGCTTAAACCCGTCTTTGAACCGCCCGGATCCACTCCCGTATTAACCCAGCTTGCGCCTCCGTTATGAGTCACATATATAATGGTAGGCTTCCACCAGCCCGGCGCCATGCATGCAATCCACGTCGTCGCGTCAACAGCATAGCCGCCGTACGCATAACCGCCATAGCTCGTGCCGTCGGGTTTCAGCCATTTCCACGTGTTTCCACCGTCCAGAGTAACCGCGGCCCCGTAATCCTGAGTCGTTGACAAATAAATATTCGGATTATCCGAAGCAAAATTATTATATCCTGTTGCCGCTATCGCGGTATAACCGTTTGAACTCATGCCAAAGGTTTTACCGCCGTCAAAGCTTTTATTCATGTAATCCGCGCTTCCGCAGCCTATAGCTATATTGGCGTCCGTTGGATGCCACGCGGCATACAATGCCCTGTTTCCCATTTTGAAAAAACTATTTGTCATGTCTATCTTCACTCTTGCCCACGTATTGCCGCCGTCATGACTGTAATAATTGTCAAGGTTCCACCACTCCGCGCCGTGAGTGTCAACCAGCATCCTATTGGGGTTTGCAGGGCTGACCCTGCAGTAAACAAGATACCTCCCCGAAGGCAGTCCCGCACCGTTAAGCTTTATCCAGGAGTCCCCGCCATTGGTACTTTTATATATGTCATACTGATTTGTCACATAAACAGATTCGGGATATGTGTGAATTGTATCAAGAGAATTGACATGCCATGACTGTAGTTTCTGCCAGGAGGCGCCTTTATCCTTGCTGCGCCAAAGGCCCGTGCTGTTTCCCGCTATTACCCATCCATTCGCGGGTATTACCTTTATGATACCGCCGCCGCCGGCGCCGCCGCAAGAACCCAGCGAAACCCAGGACTGCCCGCCGTTTGTTGACTTATATATATTCCCGTC
>DSBP01000106.1 GCA_011049465.1 bacterium
GCAATGGTTATTTAGCAACCGACAAAAAACAAGGAAAAATTAATGTGATGCGTTGTTTTTCGTAGGGGCGATTCACGAATCGCCCAAGGCGGGTTGTCTTTCGGGGGTTGTACTAACTTTAAACTTTAAGATTTCAGTTTTCAGTTGCCTTTGTTGAGGTGGGACGGGGCAGGCAGCGGAGAAATTTCCCTGATTGCCATGGGTCTGATCATGTTAATCTCACGATAGACTGCTGTGCGCGACCCGGCTTGCGCACTATTATGGGCGGGTAGTTTTCGGAAGGCTTGTAGATTCGAGGCGGGGCGAGGAGTTGCTTATACCTGATATAGGCATTAAATCAGGAAAATTTTCCGCTGCCCGCCCCGTCCTGCGGTAGTGGGTGTTGGGGTAAAGGTTGTTTTGTAATCGTATTAACTTTGAACTTTCAAATTTCAGTTTTCAGTTGCCTTTGTTGAGGTGGGACGGGGCAGGCAGCGGAGAAATTTCGCCGATTTACATCGGCGGCGAGCCTGTTCGAGTGTTGACTCGTGAATATACGCGATTAGGCTTGCGCGGGTTTTAGGGCGGCAACTCTTATGCAGGGCACAGGTGTTTGGGATATTGTTGATTAGCGTGTAACACAGACGCGCCCTGGGTTCTCGACGAAATTTTCCGCTACCCACCCCGTCCTGCGTCAGTGTGTGTTAAGGCCAGGGTTGTTTTGCAATCGGTTTAACTTTAAAATTTAAAATTTCAACTTTCAGTTGCCGTACTTGATGCTGTCCGCCCCGTCCTGCGATGGTTTGTGTTAAGGCAAAGGTTGCTTAGCAGCCTGCAAAAAACAAGGATTAAATACAGCGCCAGAATTTTTCGGATTTTAGGGTGTTGACAACCGTAATTTCATAATATACAATTATTAATATAAAAAAATGAGGTGAAGACAATGAACGCAAGGGAACTGGCTGCAACAAGAGTATTAACAAGTGAAACGCAAAAAGCGGTCTTTTTTATCGGGGCTTTTGCGGCCCTGACATTTTTAGGGTCGCTCGTCAGGGTTTATCTTCCTTTTACGCCGGTGCCTGTAACGCTGCAGACCTTATTTGTATTTCTTTCGGTCTATTATCTGAGGCCGGGGCATGCCGGTTTATCTCAGTCGCTTTATATATTCGCCGGGCTTATTGGAGCGCCGGTGTTTGCCGCGGGAATAACCGGGGCGCTTATTCTTGTGGGCCCGACCGCCGGGTATCTTGCGGGTTTTATTGTTGCGGCTGTTGTGATGGCGTTTTTATACGGAAAAGCCGGGAAAATGAGTGTTTTAAAGGCAGCGGTTATTTTTACTGCGGGGACAGTCATAATTTATTCTCTGGGAATCTTAAACCTTGTGCTTGTTTATAAACTCAGCCCTGTGCAGGCATTTACGGCAGGCGCGCTTCCTTTTATACCGGGAGATGTGCTTAAAATAGCTGCAGCCGCGGCATTTTGTAAAATAGCTGTCAAGTAGATGCTGCCAGGTTTTACGGGTTTTTGTGCTTAAGAGGGGAACGAGGCAAAAAATGAAATCAAAAGAAGCGCGCGCATGACTCCTTCCGGTGATTTGAATATTCAGCAGGCTATCAGGCAGGAACTCGGGCTGAAATTAACTCCTGAAATGATGCTGCGTATTGATGTTCTGCAGGCGACGCATCTTGAACTTGCCGATATATTAAACAGGGAACTTCAGGAAAACCCGCTTATTGATGAGGTTGTTTTTCAGGGAGATGAGGCGGAAAACGAAAAAAACCCCAATGATGAATCCCGGGCAGGCGAGGAAGACGGCGCCGGGGCGCAGAGCGAGAAAACCGAAGAAATAGACCTTGACGGCAGGGAAGCAAGAATGGATGAAATTAACGGGGAAGATTACAGGAATGTTTTTGATGCGGATACGGGATATACGGGACAGTATGAAAAGGAAAATATACCGGAGTTTGAGGGGGTAAACGACAGGGGGTACAGCGGGGTTGATTTAAGCGTGCTTAATCTTCAGGAATACCTCATTAAGCAGATTAATGAGTCGAAAATAAGCGATGAATATTACATGCCGGTATATGCTGTCATATCATTTATAGGGGACAACGGGCTGCTGGCGGAACCCGCGGAAAAAATAGCGGAGGAATCCGGCATAGAGCAGGAAAAAATACTAAAAGCAATAGAGCTGCTGAAATCCCTTGACCTTGAGCCTGCGGGTGCGGGCGCGAAGGATGTGAGGGAGAGCCTCATGATGCAGATGAGGAAAAAGGCGGGAAAAGAGTCGCTCGAATACAGGATACTCGATTTGTATTTTCCGTTGTTTCTTAAAAAAGAGAGCAAAAAACTTGCTTCTGTTTTCGGTGTCAGAGAGGATGATGTTGTGAAGGCGATTGACAGCATAAAAAGACTTAAGCTTTATCCGGGTGAAAATTTCTCGGGAGATGAGGAAATAAGGGCAAAGATATCCGGAAGGATCTCGAAAATACAGGGAAGCGAGTATGTTTCGCCGGATATCATAATAGAAGAAGGCGGGGATGGCGGGTTCAGTGTTAGAATTGTGGGGGAAATGCCGGAAATAAAGACGAATAAGGAACTCTGGGCCGAATATAAAGCAAATGAAAAGACAAAGGATTTTATAAAAGGCTACGAGAACAGGATAAAGGCGCTTGTATCGGCTGTGCAGGACAGGAATAATACGATTAAAGCGGTTGTTGAGAGAATCGTGGCCATACAAAAGGATTTTCTGGAAAATGAAGAGGCAGGGCTTAAGCCGCTTACGCTTAAAGAAATAGCGCTGGATGCGGGCTTGAGCGAATCAACCGTAAGCAGGATAGTCTCGAGCAAGTATATACAGATGCCTTATGGGGTATTGCCCCTGAAAAGCCTTTTTGCCTCGCGGCTGTCAAGTGACGGCGGTAATGTCTCGGGTTCCGCGATACAGGACAGGGTGAAGCGGATAATAGAAACAGAGGGGGGCAAAAAACCGCTTACTGATACGGAAATAACAAAAATCTTGAACGGGCAGGGCATTCACATTTCAAGGAGAACGGTTACAAAATATAGGGAAAAAATGAATATTTTGCCCGCGAACATGAGAAGTGAAATAAATCCCTAATTGACATTAGCGGTTTAATATGATACTTTTAATGTATATTTTAAATAATATCAATTCGAGGAGGCATGCGCCGTGCAATTCAGTATAACGGGAAGGCATGTTGACTTAACAAAGGCAATAAAGAACTACGCTGAGAAAAAATTCAGGAAAATCGAGGATTATTTTGATTTCAAAGATACCGGCCAGATGCATATTATTATTGAGGTTCAGAAATACAGGCATATAGCAGAGGCGGTTTTGCTCTCGAAAAGGCATAAATTCACGGCAAAAGTAGAGTCAAAGGACATGTATTCATCCATAGACATGATTGAGACAAAACTGCTGGGGCAGATAAAAAAGCATAAGGACAAGATTGTAAAAGGGGAAAAAGCCAAGTCGAGGCGATATAATATTCTCGCGAATATAACTTCGGCGAGCTCAATGAAGGGTGAAAAATATAGCGAAATTATAGAGGAGGAGCTTCACGCGTTAAAGCCCATGAATACGGAAGAGGCCACGGAAGAGCTTGAGCTTTCCCAGGAAAAAATAATGCTGTTTCATAATGTTGATTTTAACAAGCTTTGCCTTATAAGGAAGAGAAAAGACGGCAAGTATGGAATGACTATTTCCAAATTTTAAATGAGGTGAGTTGATGATGAGGATTTTGGATTTTCTCGAGAAAGATTCAATTGAGTTGACCATAAAGGCAAAGACAAAAAAAGAGGTTATTGAGGAACTTGTTGAAATACTGGCGAAAAAAAACGCGCTTCTTGACAAGAAGGCGGCCATAGAATCGCTTATGGAAAGAGAAGAACTCGGAAGCACGGGCGTGGGGCAGGGGATAGCGATACCTCACAGCAAAACAAAGGCTGTAAAGGAACTTGTCGGAGCTTTTGGAGTCTCGAAGGCGGGCGTGGATTTTGACGCGCTGGACGGAGAGACTGTGCATATATTCTTTCTGCTTCTTGCCCCCGAGGGCGCGGCAGGGCTTATGCTGAAGGCGCTGGCAAGGGTCTCAAACTTTCTGAAGAATAAATATTACAGAAAAAAAATACTGGAATCAGCAGATAAAGACGCCGTAATCCGCATTATAGAAGAAGAAGAGAAGACGAGGCAGTAGCCGCCGGATCTTCTTGAGGGAAGGGAAGGATGCCCCCGTGAACTATATAACCTTAAAAGATTTCTTTGAGGATAATAAAATTAAGTTTGGTATGTCTGTACTTGCCGGTGCTGACATGCTTTCCAAAAAAAAAATAATAGTGCCGGATATAAACAGGCCCGGCCTGGCGCTTGCCGGATTTTTTGATTATTTCCCTTATGAACGGCTGCAGGTTTTTGGAAAGACGGAGTTTACCTATATTAAGAAGTCCGGCAGCCGAAGGGCGGCCGGAATATTCAGCGATTTTTTTGAGAAAAAGGTGTGCTGCGCCATTATATCCAGAAACCTGAAACCGCCCGAGGGTTTTTTATCCTGCGCGAAAAAATACAGCGTTCCTGTATTGGCGTCAAGCCTTATGACTACCAAGCTTATAAGTTCATCCCTGATTTACCTGGAAAAAAAACTGGCACCCAAGACCAGCGTCCACGGGACTTTTGTTGATGTTTACGGGATAGGAACGATTCTTGCGGGGCGGAGCGGTATTGGAAAGAGCGAAGTGTCGCTTGAACTTGTGAAAAGAGGGCATAGGCTTGTGGCGGACGACCTGATTGAATTGTCAAAAACCGACGATGACGCGCTTACGGGAAGAGGGCTGAATGTGGTCAGGCATCATATGGAAATAAGAGGAGTCGGGATAATAGACATAAAAAATATTTTTGGAATTGGAGCGATAAGGGACTCGCAAAAACTTGAGCTTATAATAAACCTTGAGGAGTGGGAAAAGGGAAAAGATTATGAACGGCTGGGCATGGACGACAGTTTTGAGGAGATTTTAGGCGTAAAAGTCCCTGTAATAATAATGCCGGTCAAACCGGGCAGAAACCTGAGCGTGATTATAGAGGCCGCGGCAATGACGCAGAGGCTTAAAGCCGGAGGATATAATCCGGCAAGGGAACTCAACAAAAACATTATAAAATGGATGAAAGGAAGGGGAGATGATTTTCAAGCTGAATAAATGGCTTTATCCCGGAATAAGAATAAAGAGGTGGGTTCTCCTGCTGGTTTTGAGCCTGGTGGTTATTGTTGTAGGTTTCTCCGGGGTCATGGGGACAAAAGCCGGCGGCATACGGATTGAAGCGGTTAATGTCGATCATTTTTTTTACAGGCTGCAGAGGCTGAAAGCCATTGATTATATTCTTCTTGCCCTGGGGGCAGGCGGTATTATTCTTGCTTTTAGAAGGGCCTATTTCTCGGTGCTGACAATATTTGCGCCGAACAGGGAAAAAGAATTCATTAATCTGGCATATAAGCAGGCAAAGCTTAAGCGCGGGCCGAAAATCGCGGCCATAGGAGGCGGTACCGGGCTGCCAAATGTGCTGCGGGGCATTAAAAATTACACGTCCAACATATCCGCCATTGTGACGGTAGCTGATGACGGCGGTTCGTCGGGCAGGCTCAGGAAGGATTACAGAATGCTGCCGCCGGGGGATATCAGGAATTGTATTGTGGCGCTGTCTGATGAAGAGGCGCTGCTGGGAAGGCTCTTTCAATACAGGTTTGACAGGGGTAAAAGCCTTAGCGGGCACAGCTTTGGAAACATATTTTTAACCGCTCTTTCGCATGTTGTTGGAGACCTGCCAAAGGCGATTAACGAAACCTCAAAGGTGCTCGCAATTCAGGGAAAGGTAATGCCGGTGTCCCTTGATAATTTAAGGCTTAAAGCAAAGCTAAAGGACGGTCGTGTTATAAAAGGTGAATCAAAAATAACAGAGGCGCTTGGAAAAATAGAGCGGCTTTCAATTGAGCCGGCCGGATGCAAGCCTTATCCCGATGCGGTAAAGGCCATTCAGGAGGCTGATGTTGTAATTATAGGGCCCGGAAGCCTTTATACCAGTATTCTTCCTAATCTTCTCGTGCCGGGAATCAAAGAGGCGCTGAAAAACACAAAGACGCTTAAGATATATATATGCAATATAATGACGCAGCCCGGAGAAACTGACAACTATTCGGTATCGGACCATATTGACGCAATCTATGGCCATGTGGGGAAGGGTGTTATTGATATTGTAATAGCGAATAACAAGCAGCCGTCACAATCGCTTCTGAGAAGATACGCCAAGGAGAATTCGTATCCGGTAAAGGTGGACAGGGAAGAGATAAACAAGTGCGGAGTTGCTCTTGTCAGAGGCGCTCTGTTTAATGAGGACAAATACATCAGGCACTCGTCGGAACTTCTCGCGAAACTGGTAATGAAACAAATAATAGTGTGAGGAGTTAAATGACAGGGATACTCATAGTCTCGCATCACAGGCTGGCGGAAAGCGTCAAGGAAACCGCGGAACTGGTTGTCGGTAAAAAGGAAAATGTAGCGGCTTTGGCGCTTATGAAAGAGGATAAGGCGGAAGATTTCTCCCGCAGGATTAAAGAAGCGGCGGAAAAACTTGATACCGGAGACGGGGTATTAATACTGGCGGATATGTTTGGGGGAACCCCGTGCAATGTATCTCTCATGCTGTTCGGTAATAATGAAAATATCGGAATAATAGCGGGTTTTAACCTGCCTCTTGTGCTGGAGGCTATGTTGTATTCAAGGGAAGACGGGCTGAAAAAGCTGACAGAGAAACTCATGGCAAAGAAAGACACGTCTATCATAGATGTAAAAGCTGTTTATAACAGCAGGAGATAAGAGATGCCGATATTACTGGCAAGAATAGATGACCGGTTGATACACGGCCAGGTTGTCGTGGGATGGGCACAGTCGCTTAAGGCGGACCACATTGTTGTGATAAATGATGATGTGGTAAAAAATGAGATGCAGAAATTTCTGTTCAGGATGGCAACACCTAATGACATAAAGCTTTCTGTCTTGAGCGTGGTTGAGACGGCGGATAAAATAAATAAAAGGGAATTTGACGATGACTGCACAATTCTTCTTGCCAGGACCCCGGCGGATTTTTACAGGTTGATAAGCGCGGGCGGGAAGCTCGGAGAAATCAACATCGGGGGGATGCATTTTGCCGAAAGCAAGGTTCAGCTGTTTGACGCTATTTTTGTTGACGCAGAAGATGTGGCAATGCTGGAAAAACTTGCGGAAATGGGAGTTTTGCTTGAGGTCAGGATGGTGCCTACGGATTCAAAAAAGAATGTTATAAAGGCAATAAATGAAAAATTTCATAAGAGGCAGGTGTGATAATGGAGTTGTCTCAGTTTATAGCCCAATACGGTCTTGTTCTGCTTTTTCTCGCGATGGCCGGCGCGGCGCTTGAGCTTGATTCATATTTTATAGGTGTTTCGCTTTTATCCCAGCCTATAATAGCGGGGGGGATTGCGGGTTTTATTCTTGGGGACATCGGAAACGGCATATATATAGGAGCGATAGTTCAGCTGATATGGCTTATGCCGCCGGTAGGGGCTTATGTTCCGCCGTCAGCTGCCGCTATTACTATTGTTGCAACCGCAACATCGGTTTTGTTAAAGCAACACCTGCCTGAATATACCGCGGATTCAGTGAATATGTATTCTGTCATAGGGGGGGCTTGCGTGGGGTATTTTATGGGGCAGATGGATATCTGGAACAGAAAGTTTAACACCAGAATAATGAAGTTTTTTGAGCCTGGGATTTTGAAAGGAAGGGATACGTGCATTCTGGGAATAATGTCATTCGCGGTACTGGCAAAGTATCTCAGGGATTTTCTGGTTTATTTTGGTTTTATGGCTCTCGGTATCCCGCTTGCGGAAAAGATACTTGTGACGCTGCCGCCTCAGGTATTAAAGGCTTTCCAGCTGTCTTTTGCGTTTTTGCCCGTGCTGGGATTCGCGGTTATTTTTGATATATTTGTCAATAAGGTTGGAGGTATTTTTCACGGGATTGCGTTTGTCGGCGTATTTGTGCTTTTAAAATTACGGCCGGATACCGACGTATTGTTTCTTTTTATTGTCCTGTTATGCGCCGGGTTTATTGTTGTTTATAATGCGGTATGGAACAGGAGACAGGCATGATAAACAAGCGCATGGGGCTTTTGTCGGTTTTGTGGAGCGGGATAAAACTGAGTTTTCTGCAGGCCGCCTGGAATTTTGAGCGGCTGCAAAATATCGGGTTTCTTTTTTCCGTAATGAATGTTTTAAAGAGCGTATATAAGGATGATAGAGAGGCGCTTTTGAGGGCCATTAACAGGCATCTCTCCTTTTTTAATACGAATATATTTTTCGCGTCCGCTGTCCTGGGAGTAATAGCCAGGCTTGAAGAAGAGGTTGATGACAAAAATCCTGAACAAAAGAACAGGGAAATAGAGAATACAAAAATAGGAATTATGGGGCCGCTTGCCGCAATAGGCGATTCACTCTTTTATTTCGGGATAAAACCCCTTGCGATGCTTGCGGGCGGAGGCATTGTAATCCTTGCGGGGTATACTGTGGAAGGATTAATCTGGGCTGCGGCGGTTTCCATAGCGCTTTTTAATCTGCCGAAAATATTCATAAAATATTATCTGCTCATCAAGGCTTATTA
>DSBP01000216.1 GCA_011049465.1 bacterium
AACCTGGCCTCTCCTGTGCGTGTGGAGCCGGGCGGCGCGAATAACGTGACAGTGACAGTGCGCGCATCCATTGCCTCGACAGCGGCGACAGGAGATTACAGGCTGAACCTGAAGGAGGCCGCGCATATCCGGGCGTTTGACGCGAACCAGCTTCTGGCTGTGACAAAAACAGCACTCGCGGGATACTCTTTTCCTGACATGCGTTCTGATTTGATAAGCGTGGTATCAAGCGACAAGCTGATAATATCCGCTGCCGGCGCAATGCCGGAGAATGTTTCTACAGGGCAAAAAAATGTAAAGCCTTTTGTCCTTTACTTTGAAAATGCCTCTGACGCGCCTGCCGCAATCAGGGGCGTGACGATTACGGTGGAAGACGACTCAGGCGGGATTATTCCCGCGCTTGTGTTTGACAGGGTTATCCTTGTTGACGCTGCCGGCAGCACAAAGCTATCGGCAGCAGATGTGCCTGCGGAGGGGAATTCATTGTTTCTTGAGTTAAGCGAGGCGCTTGATATCGCGTCTTCCGCGACAGGCAGCCTCGCTGTTTATGCTGACATAAAGGAGATGACGTTTAACGCTTATGTGCGGCTGGGGCTTGAATCAGAGGCTTCTGTTGACGCGCTGCCAAACACGCTGGTTGTCCAGGCGGCGTCTGCGCAGGCAATGCCTTTTTATACGGAGTATTGCCTTATACAGTTTAAGGCGCTTGAGGGCGGCATATCGCATACTGATGTGATGCCGACAACAGTCTCCACGGGCCAGACAGACATCTTTGCTGAGATACTGACCCTTGAAAACATAAACCCCGCAGGCTCGGCGAAAGTGATGCTTACGGGCCTCACATTTACCGCTGAGGACGAGTCAAATACAATAATACCGCCCGCTTCGGCAATTAAAAAAATAATGATAAGGGATGAGAACAGGATATACGCTTTTTATACTGTCCTGCCGTCCGCGGCAGCGCCGTTTTTTGTGCCGTTTATCGAGCCGGTCTCTCTTGAGCCCGGGGAAGAGACGGATGTGCGGGTATATGTGGATATAGTGGACACGCTTGCGAGCGGAAGTTTTCAGATGAATTTAAGCATAAGCGGTGATATAGAATTCAGGGACAAAAATTCCGGCAATACAATTACTGCCGCTGCCATTAACGGGGATTCGTTCCCGATGAAGACGTCAACGGTGATAATACAGGAAAAGGCTGTTTTGTGCGGCGCATCCTATCTTGATTCCGCGCCCGCTGCCGTAAACAGGGGGCAGCAGGGAGTCAATATGATGAGGCTCACTTTTTCAAATCCCGGAGGCGTTAGCGGCGCGAATATAATAATAACAAGGCTCACCTTTTTTACCGAGGACTCCGCGAACAACCCGATGATTCCCTCAAGCGCCCTGTCAAAGCTTTATATCAGGGACGCTTCAGGGACTGTTTACGGCGAGACAACTGCTGTGCCGGATTTCGGCGATTCCATAGCTGTGGGGCTCACCACACCCATTACAATACAGCCCGGCATGCCGCGCGAGGTCTTTGTTTACTGCGATGTGGCGAATGACGCCGCGGCGCAGGGGGTTAAGCTAAACATAAGGACAGGCTCGAATATCATAGCGCGGGACGCGAACAGCTACAATATTATAAACACACAGGCAATATCCGGATACTCGTTCCCGATGAGGTCGTCATATACGCTTATCCAGCAGCCTTCAACAAGCATGCGGATATCCCATTACGGCGTTATAACGCCCACGGTCAACAAGGGCGATGCTGATGTTGCCGCTATGTATATTGATTTCATCAATGATAACCCGCCGGGTTATTCATCGATAACGGTAAAAGGGGTCACAATAACCGTTGAGTCAAACACGGGCGCGGGTATTGTGCCCGCTGATGTTATTACGGGGTTAAAGGCTGCTGACGGGCAGGGAACGGTATTTGGGGCTGTTTACTCGATGCCCGGCTCAGGAGCAACCGTGTATGTACCGCTGACCATTACAGCGGTGACAGCCGCTCCCGGAGAGGCAAAGAGGGTCACGCTTTACGCGGATATCTCGCCTGTCACTTCCGAGCTGTATCTCCAGCTTGACCTTGCTTCAGGGCCCCATATCAGTGCTGAAGACGCGAACAGCGGTCAGGCGATAACACAGGTAAGTGCGGCTGAGGGAAGTTCTTTCCCGATGCGCTCGGGTTACACCACGATTTATACTGCGCCGGGAATCAAGGTGTCCCATCAGGATACATCGCCTGACGCGGTATCAGGGGGACAGCAGGGAGTTCCTGTTATCTCATTTATGTTCTCAAATATCGGTTCGTTCACGGAATATATTACCGGCATCACGCTGACCGCGGATAATGACATTTATGATTCTTTCGCGGTTTTCCGTGTTGTTGACATCAGCGGCAATACCATGCTGGCGCAGATACCCGAAGGCACGGGGAATCAGATTTACCTTGATTTTGGCGCTGCGCCGCTTTCTGTCGCGCCGCAGGATTATACGGACATTTATCTTTACACTGACATGAAAGAGGTGGATTTCGCGGCGTTAATGCAGATAGGCCTCGTTCAGGAGCCGGATATCGGCGCGGCTGTCCCTGTATCTGCGATGAGCCCGGACAGTTTTCCGATGAACGTATCATTCGGCGTTGAGAGGGCGCCGGCAGGAATTACACTCTCCGCGATTGACCTTATGCCGCCCTCTGTCAGCGCCGGGCAGGAGGCTGTGCAGGCTGTTGTGTTTACATTTACAAATCCCAATTCTGCGGGCTCGGCAGACGCTGTCATAGAGGCGCTGACCATTACGGTCAAGGATTCGTTGTCGCTTCCGGTATCCGCTGTCTCCGCTCTTTCAGGGATAAGGTTTACGGATTTTAACACGGATTTCTTCAACGGGCCCGTATCCGCGGCAGGGGCCGGTATTTATCTTGAACTTTCTCAGCCGGTTATTGTAGCCGCAGGCGGTTATGTTGATGTTTACTGTCTTGTTGACATAACTGCAAATACAACAAATCCCGCCTCTGAGTTTAAGATAACGCTGGAGGAGGGGGCAATAAAAGCGGTGGACGCCAATTCAGGGCTCACCATTGCCGCGTCTGCCGGCGCGGGTTTTACATTCCCGCTTGAGAGCTCTGAAACGCTCATACAGAGGGCCGCCTTAAGCATAAGCGTATCAGGCGCGGATGTTATGCCCGCTTTTGTAAGCACAAACCAGGAAAACGCGGCAGGGCTGAGTATTGTGATGACAAACCCGGGCAACACGACAACCGCGGGCGTAATAGTTACGAGGATGAACTTTTATATAAGGGATGAGGCTGATAACATTATTAACCCGGGTAATGTTATCAAGGCTCTGCGCGTAACAAACAGTGACGGTATTATAACTCACGGGGAGGCCGCTTCGTTTTCGTCAAATAAAGTTACGGTTAACCTGACGTCCGCAGTGCTCGCGGCCGCAGCTTCGTCGGTTACGGTTCTTGTAAAAACTGATGTGGCGGCCGCGTTCCTGTCGCAGGGGTATAAAATAAGCCTTGAGGCACCCACGGACATATATGCCATAGACGCGAACAGTTATAAGGTCATACCGCTTGTGTCGGGCGTATTTCCGCTTAAATCCGGCGCTGCCATGATAGAGGAAGAGGTGCAGTCAGTTGAACTCTCGGGTTTTGCGGCGCTCGCGGCCGGAGCTGTTACAAGGGGAGAGGCAGGCGTTCCTGTTCTATCTTTCTCAGCGTTCAACTCCTCGCCTTTGGGCGCGGCAGGAGCGGTTATGAGGGCGCTCACGGTTTCTGTCAAGGGAGTATTTGGAGAGGATATACCCGCCAACAGCGCCATAAACAGCATAGTTGTTACTGATTCAGGAGGAAACACGCTCGGCTCGGCTGCGGCCTCAGTGTCAAACAGAATCGCGCTTGTTTTCGCGCAGGAGCTTGCTATAGAAGCCGGGGCAGGCAGGGAAATTATCATATACGCGGATATTGCGGGAACAGCCTCAGCGCAGGGTTTCAGCGTTGTCCTGGAGGATACCGGCGACATATCCGTCATTGACGAAAACAAGGGTATTGAGGCGCCTAAAGGGGCGGACCCGCTCATGCCGTGGCAGACAGGCACGGTATTAATCTATGACGCGCCGGCCACGGAGCTTTATGTGAAGCACGACGGCACAAGCTACATACCGGGACAGGTGGGCAGGGGGCAGAATAATGTCAAGCTCATGTCGCTTACGCTTTACAATCCCGGCAGCGCAGGCACGGCTGATGTTCTTTTCAAAGGTGTGACCATGACCGCTTATGATGACGCGGGAAATACGCTGGCCGCGGCTGATGTCTTCAGGTTCCTGAAATTCACCGACCTCTCCGCGCTTTATTATTATGGAGGCGTGACAGCCTCGGCTTTTACGGCGCCCGGGCCCGTGTATATGGAGGCCAACGTGAGGTATGCTGTTGAGGCGTCAAATACAAAGACTGTTTTTATTACAGCGGACATATCGCAGGACGCTCCCCTTACGCAGTTTAAAATTGTAATCGGCCAGGCAGGCCATGTCGCGGCTGAAAATGACCCGTCAGGGGAGATAATTGTTTCCGCGTATGACGGCGGGATCTTTCCCATGCAGACCGCCTATACAACCATTATAGCGGCGACAAATATAGTGAATGTTACACATCAAAACCTTATGCCTGTATCCGCGGAAAAAGGAAGGCAGGAACTGCCCGCGCTCAGGCTTGATTTTGACAACAGGAGCGGCACAGGCATGAACCTGACAGAAGTAACCTTAAAAGTAAAGGGTAAAGACGGGGCCGTGATAGAGCCCGGAGCTGTAATAAGCGCTCTTTATTTTGTTGACGCCTCAGGGAACACGGCCGGGGTTTGGAATGATTCGGGCCAGGATGAAGTCACTGCCGCGATAACCGGTTTTTCCCTGCCTGCCGGTGTTGCCGCGGGATTAACTGTTATTATTGATATAAAAGAGTCCGCTTCGCAGGCATTTAAAATTGAACTGGAGACGGGTTTTGATGTCGCCTTTGACCAGCCCGCGTCAGTCCAGGCCGGGCCGGGCGATTATTTCGGGAACATGTCCTCAAGCGCGGTTTCCCTGCAGGAAGCATCATTCAGCGAAGCGTTTCATAATTACCCCAACCCGTTCAACCCGTCAAAGGAAGAGACCGTTATACAGTATTATCTTGAGGCGGATTCTCATGTGACAATAAAAATAACCACGCTTGACGGCAGGCCCGTAAAGACAATCGTTGATAATGAGTTGAGGAGCGTGGGTTTAAATAACGGCGATACATGGGCGGCCCTCAATGACAGGGGATCAAAGGTCAAGTCAGGCGTTTACCTGTGCGTTCTTGAGGCCTCAGAAGCAGGAACAACACGAAGGCTGATACGAAAGATAGCGGTGCTGAGATGAGGAGGCTTTTTATAATACTTGCGGCAGCGGTTTGGGGATGCAATATTTATGCTTCGGCCGGTAGTTATGGCGCTGACTCTGTTTTTGGCGCAGGCACAGGCTCCCGCAGCCTTTCCATGGGTTCGGCTTTTACGGCTGTGGCGGATGATTCCTCGGCGGTTTACTACAATCCCGCGGGGTTAATGCTGCTTGAGAAACAGGAAATATCCGTTCTTCATTACCCGCTTTATGAGGATACGCTTTACAACTCCATGACATACGGCCAGCCGATTCTTGATTTCGGCGCAATAGGCGCGGCCATATACAGGCTGTCAACCGGGGATATAGGCGTATATTCGGCGGATAATTTTGAAGGCGGCACCATAAACTTTGAGGAATACAAAGCAACCCTTTCATACGCGTCAGGGATTACGCAAAACCTCTTCTACGGGATAAATGTAAATATATTCACAATGAGCCTTGGTTCAGTAAACGCGGTAGGGTTTGGGGCGGACGCGGGCATTTTATATCAGCCCTTTGATTTTTTAAGGCTCGGCGTAATGGCGCATAACCTTGTAAACCCCTCGCTCGCGATGAGGGACGAAAAAGAGGACCTGCCGCGATCCATAACAGCGGGCGTTTTATTTAAGGCCTCCTTCAAGCCTGTGGACGCGGGGCTTGCCATAGACGCGTCCGCTGCAGAAGAAGCCGGGGCAAGAATAAGGGCGGGTATTGAAGCCGTCTTCTTTAATACAGTGAGTTTAAGGGCAGGGTATGATGACGGGCTGCTCGGGTTTGGAGCCGGGTTAAGCGCCTCAGGAATAGCGTTTGACTACGCGATGCTGCTTAATGAATACATGGGGCCGCTCTCAAGGTTTACATTATCCTACCGTTTCGGGCTGACGCTTGAGCAGCAGGCAGAGGAAAAGGAAAAGGCGCTCAGGGAGCAGGTTCAAAGGATGATAGAGGCTGAGTTTAAGAAACGGGAGCAGGCGCGCGCGGGAGAGTATTATGAAAAAGCAAAGACACTGGCTGCGCAGAAAAAATACGAGCAGGCGCTCGCCGAACTTGACCTTGCTTTTGAGTGGTATGAGGCCCATGCCGGAGCCAAAAATCTGAAGGGCGAGATAGAGGCGGCCCTCATCGGGCGGTATTATAATGAAGGGGCGGCGAAATTCAGGCAGGCGGATTATGTATCGGCGCTTGAGCTTTTCAGGCGTACTGCGGCAATCAATAGAAACTACAAGGAAACACAGCTTTATATCACAAGGATAAACAATGCCCTCAAAATGAAAAGCGGCGCGAGGGATATCTTTAACAGCGGTGTTGAGCATTACGCCAACAGGCGGTACGACAGGGCTGTTGAGGATTTTACAAGAGCGTTGAAAATTGAGCCGAAAAATGAGACAATACGGACATATCTGGCAAGGGCGCGCACGCAGTTATCACGCGCCTCCGGAGGCGCGAGCCTCGCGCCGGCGCAGGCTGAAAAGGTCAATAGCCTTTATTACTCGGGCCTGCGGAGCTATACTGCGGGAGCGCTTGAAGAGGCTGTAAAGCAGTGGAAAGAGGCGCTTGCGATAAATCCGTCGGATATAAGGGTGCTGAAAGCAATAGAAAAGGCGCAGGCAGAACTGGCAGAGCTGAAAAGGCGCGGTATTAAATAGCAGATTCATTCATTTCAAGGAGGGCGCATGAAAGACGTTGAAAAAAAAGGAAAGTCAGAGTATTCGATAGAGGTGCCGAGGCAGGAAAAATATTTTTTCCTGATAAGAAGTTTTCTTGAGAACGTGCTGTCTGTTGAGGGCGTTGACGAAAAGGAGCGTGATGATGTTGTGCTCGCGGTAAATGAGGCGTGCGACAAGCTTTTCAGGAGGGGCGATACAAACGAAAAGATGAAGATTGATATCTCGCTCAAGGTGACGCCTAAAAAGACGGTTATTGTGCTTCACAGGAAAAGATCGCAGGCGCAGCCCGTTGATTTCGGAAAAGTTGACGAGGACAGGATCGTCCTGGAGGCTGTTAAAAACAAGATAGGCGATTATCTTATCGAGAAGAGCGCGGATGAGGTCTCTTATATGTTGTCAAAGAAAAAGGGCGACCAGCTTAAAATCACGAAGTTGAGGGGGAAATAGGTGGCCGGAAAAAAGCGCACAAGCATAAAAGCGGAGATTACTTTTTTTATCATCCTTTTGATGGTGATTGTTACGGGCAGCCTCGGTTATTTTATCCTTGAGGCGCAGAAGCAGAGCCTGACGACAGAGGTGAAGCTCAGGGGGCTGAGTATTGCAAAAAACATGGCGAATAATATGGCGGATTTTATTCTTACGGATGATGAGCTGTCGGTAATGAGAATCATCACGGACACAATGAACAATACGGGTGTTGTTTACGCCTTTTTTGTCGACGAAAAAAACGTGATTAAGGCGCACAACAAGATAGAAATGTTCGGCACCGCGTTCAGCGAGCCTGAAGCGCGTGAGATTATCGAGACAGAGCCGTATGCCATAAGTGTTTACGGCGGAAAAGGCGGCAGGATTATTGATTTTTCGGCGCCGGTAGTGGCAAAAGGAAGGCTCACTCTCGGCTCTGTCCGGCTCGGAATATCACACAGCCTCATAGATAATGTCATAAACGCCGCCTATGTAAAAGCGGCAATAATAGCGCTGATAGCCCTTGTTCTGGGCATAGCGGGCGCGTTTTTTCTCGGGGCAGCAATTACCAGGCCCATTGGAACCCTGGCGCAGGGCGCGAAAATAATAGGGACGGGAAACCTGGCCCACACAATTAAGATTAACAGCAATAATGAGCTTGGCGAGCTTGCCTCTGTCTTTAACGCCATGACCGGGGACCTGAAAAAGGCGCAGGAGGCCGCCATACAGCAGCAGCGCCTTGAACGCGAGCTTGAGCTGGCGAGGGACATACAGCTGTCGCTTATACCGAAGGACATAGAGAAGATAAAAGGGTATGAAGTGGCGGCCTATTACCTGGCGGCAAAAGAAGTGGGCGGCGACTATTATGACGTAATGAGGCTCAATGACGATAAGTTTGGTTTTGTCGTGGGTGACGTATCGGGAAAGGGAGTGCCTGCGGCGCTTGTAATGACAATGGCAAGGAGCGTTCTGCACGCTGACGCGAGGGGGCTCTTTGACAAGCCGTCAAGCGAGACACTGAAGCGCCTTAACAGCACCGTGAGCAAGGATATAAAAGACGGCATGTTTATAACATTGTTTTACGGCATTCTTGATATCAAAAAAAATGTATTGAATATCTCATCTGCCGGGCATAATGACACTGTTGTTTAC
>DSBP01000271.1 GCA_011049465.1 bacterium
AATTTGGAATTTGCAAGTGGATGACAAAAGAAACGAACCGGTTTTTGACGGCTGCTAAACAACTTTTGCCCCAACACCCACTATCGCAGGACGGGGCGGGCAGCGGAAAATTTTCCTGATTTAATGCCTATGAAAGGTATACGCAACTCCCCGCCCTGCCTCGAATCTACAAGCCTGCAGAACAGACCCGCCCGCAATAGTGCGTAAGCCGGGCCGCGCACAGCAGTCTATCGTGATATTAACATGTTCAGGCCCATGGCAATCAGGGAAATTTCTCCGCTGCCTGCCCCGGCCCACCTCAAGTGAAGACAATTTATAATTTGGAATTTGCAATTTGCAAATGGACGGCAAAAAAAACGAACCGGTTTTTGTAGGTTGCTAAACAAGTATTGCCGTAACGTGCCACTATCGCAGGACGGGGCGGGTAGCGGAAAATTTTCCTGATTTAATGCTTAGGTCAGGCATAAGAAACTCCTCGCCCCTGCTCCAATCTACAAGCCTGCAGAACAGACCCGCCTGCAATAGTGCGCAAGCCGGGTCGCGCACAGCAGTCTATCGTGAAATTAACATGATCAGGCCCATGGCAATCAGGGAAATTTTTCGCTGCCCGCCCCGGCCCACCTCAAGTAGGGCAATTTACAATTTTGAATTTACAAGTTAGTACAGCCCCAAAATACAAGACGTTTAGACGGACACAAGGCAGCAGAACGGGGCGATTTAAATTTCAATTTTATACTTGCTTTAATCCCATCCCTCTTTTACCAGGTAATTATTTATCTTCTCTTCCCGCGACAACACCTCGGCGTATTTATCCGCCTCTCCCTTTGTTTTAAACCGCCCGACATAAACTCTTGTAAAACGCCCCTCGGTTTTTGTAAATGTGTGCCTTCCCTTTTTGGAGAGCCTCTTTACCATATCGTCCGCGAACCTGCTGTTTGTAAACGCGCCCACCTGAACCGTAAAAAAGTTTCCCTTTACTGCCGGCGCAGCCGTAGGAAAAGGAGTTGCCCTTGCCGCCGCCACAGAAACTGCGGCGCGCGTCGGCGAAGCCAAAATCTGCGCTGTGCCTGTTTTATAGCCGGGAAACAGCTGGCGCATGTCTCCTCTGAATTTTTCCGCGTCCCGCTCTTTTCCCGCCTTCTCATAGCTCTCTATCAATTTTTCATAGACAGCGGGCAGAAAAATATATTTTTCGGATTCATTAAACGTGTCTATAATATCCCTGTACCCGGACGCGGCCTCCTCAAATTTGCCCTCCTCAAAACTGATATCCGCACCCGCAAGCTTTACCCTGCTCCTGAACATGTAATTGTTTTTATTCGCAATATAATCATCGTAAAGTTTTTTTGCCTCAGCGCGGTTTTTCATGGCGTTTAAGGAAAGAATAAGGTAATAATAGGCTGGCTCTATCCACACCGTATTTGAGAACCTGCCGAGGATTGTTCCGAAATAACCTTCGGCTTTTTTGTATTCCCCGCGGCCGTAATGCGCGCGGCCGAGCAGGTAAACAGCCTCTGCCTCATACTCGGTATTTGAATACCCCTTTATAACCTCAAAGAAAAATGCCTCCATACGCTCAAACTCATGGCTCAGCTCCCCCATCTTTATGAGCACATTGGGCTTAAACCTGCTTCCCGGATATTTGGAGTTGAAATTTTTCAGAAGCTCGCCAGCTTTTACAAAATCCTTTTTATTATACGCCTCCATGGCGGCAAGATAATCATCCTCTTCCGCAGCGGCTGTGAAAGGCGCGAAAAGCATCATTAAAACAGCTGTTAGAATAAATCTCTTCACTTTTTAATCTCTCCGATAAAGGATTCGCCTCTTAATTCCGTAAGCCCGGCGCGTACTGTAACGCCCGGCACGGCCAAAACACCGCCTATATAAACCCTTTTGTTGTTGGCTGTTGTTCCCTTCATAAATGCCCTGTCTTTTTCGCTCTCGCCGAGTACAAGCACGTCAAACTCCCTTCCGACATACGCCCTGTTTACATCTTCGCCTATTTTTTTCTGTAAATCAAGCAGGTAATTGAGCCGCCTCAGTTTTTCCTCCTCAGGCACGTCATCGGGAAATTTTTCCGCGTCAGTACCTTTTCTCACGGAATACCTGAACATATAGGCGCTGTCAAACCTCACTTCCTCAACCAGCTCAACCGTCCTGAGAAAATCCTCCTCTGTCTCTCCGGAGAAACCTATCAGAATATCGGTTGTTATGGAAACATCCTTTATCTTTTCCCTTATATTTGACGTTTTAGCGAGGTATTCGGCTGCGGTATATCCCCTGTTCATCCTTTTAAGCACGCTGTCAGAACCTGACTGGACAGGCAGGTGAAAATGCGGACACAACTTTTCTTCGGCAGCCACCGCATCAATAAGTCGGCTATTCAGGTCCTTTGGGTGGGAGGTCATGAAACGTATCCGCTCAATGCCGTTCACTTCGCACGCCGCAAGAAGCAGCTTTGTAAAATCCGCGCCGGATTCCCTGTCCCTGTAAGAATTCACATTCTGGCCCAGGAACATTGCCTCTTTATACCCTTCGCCTGCCATCCCCTTTAATTCCTCAATTATTGCCTTCACCGGCCTGCTGCGTTCCCTTCCCCTTACATAAGGGACAATGCAGTAGGAACAGTAATTGTCACACCCCTGCATTATTGTTATGAGGCCGCTTACCCCGCCTTTGCGCAGGACTGTTTTGTATTCCTCTGTGCCGCCGGAAGTGAAGACTCCGCCCTCCCTTAAAATCCTGCCCATTTCGGAAAAATAAAGCGTTCCTGCCACGGCAAAAATCTTAGGAAATTGTTTTTTAAGAACAGCGCCCAGGTTCTGCGCCATGCACCCGGCCACAACAACCTTTTTCCCCTTAACATACCTGCCTATATGGCTCATGGCGCGGTCCTCTGCGTGGCCCCGCACCGAGCAGGTGTTTATAATGACAACGTCAGCCTCTTCTTCTTTCTCCGTTATTATGTACCCGTCTTCAGCAAGCGCTCCCGCCATCCTCTGCGAGTCATAATCATTCATCCGGCATCCGAATGTCTTAATAAATACCCTTTCCATATTCACCCCGCGCTCACTTCGGCCTTAAAGCGGCCATCAATTCGCAGTGATATGTCTGCGCGAACTGGTCAACAGGCGTTATGCCCTCAAGGTTGAATACATCCTTGAGCCCGCTCAAATCCCTCGCGAAGGTCGCGGGGTTGCAGGATATATATATGAGGAGCCGCGGCCTGCGGTGTCTTAAAGCCTGAATAATCCTCGGATGAAGCCCTTTTCTCGGCGGGTCAACCACAACAACCGCGTCTTTTTTCTCCGCAAGAAGCTTTTCAACGGCATACTCAGCCTTTTCATTGATAACACGGCAGTTCCTTACGGAGTTTCTCCTCGCGATTTCATCAAAACGTGAAGTGTTCTGCCTGTCGGACTCAACCACAATAATCTCGCGGCTCTCCTTATGCAAAGGAACTGTCAGCGCTCCCACGCCGCCGTACAGGTCAATCAAGACAGCGCCCCTGCCCGACCTCTCCGCCACATACCCCGCCATTATCTCCAGTATCTCGGGGCTCACCTGAAAAAAAGAAGCGGGCCCCAGTATAAAATCAATGCCTGCCGCGCGCTCAGTAATGTAACCCTTTCCCTCAAGAACCATATCCACGGGCCCGAAGACCGCGTTGCCCGGCTCTTTGTTTATGTTAATCGTGATGCCCGCGGCGTTCCTTATCTTTTTCATAATAACCGCCGCCGGCTCTTTAAGCATCTCTTTTGCAGCTTTGGCAACAACAACAAAGGTTATCAGCACTTCGCCGGCGCTGTTGGCCCTTATGGAAACATGGCGCAGGGTTCCCCTTGAGCTTCTCTCGTCATAAATTTTTACCGGCCTTTTCATGGAATTCAATGCCGCCTGCACCTCAAAAGCCGCGTTGTTAATCTCTTCTTTCAGGATAAAACACCTGTTAACAGCCGTTATGTCATGGCTCCTTGCCCTGTAAAAACCCAGGCGTATTTTTCCCTTTTCCATTTTCAGTTTATACTGGCTGCGCGCCCTGTAATGGAGAGGGTTTTTATAGGTGACAAAAGGGTTGATTTTTGCCCCCTTTACCCCACCTATTGTTTCTGTCATGTGCCTTATCTGTTCTGCCTTGTATTTGAGCTGGGTTTCATACTTTATGTTCAGCCAGTCGCATCCTCCGCACACGCCAAAATGCGGGCAGACGGGTTTTATGTAATCAGGGGATTCTTTTATCACCCTGACAACCCGCGCGGAGCCAAAGTTTGATTTTACCTCTGTAACGCGGGCCAGCACAACACTTCCCGGAACCGCGTACGGTATAAAAATGGCAAAACCCTTATACCGCGCTGTCGCGTCCCCGCCGTAAGCAAGCCCGTCTATTTGAACCTCTATCTCCTGCCCGGGTTTTACCGGGGGAACCTGTTTTGTTTTGCCTGCCATCGC
Source organism: bacterium (assembly GCA_011049465.1). Classification (GTDB taxonomy): domain Bacteria; phylum Oederibacteriota; class PGYV01; order PGYV01; family DSBP01; genus DSBP01. The sequence continues at coordinate 4,450 of DSBP01000271.1, forward strand.
TTCTCCTTCAGATAATATGGGGTATTATAGCACTGATTTGAGCAGAAAAAAAGAGAGGTTAATCACGGTCATCCGGGATAGTAGTTTTCCAGCTTCGCTTTCCTTGCTTTCCAGTCCGGGGTTATTCTGTCCAAAAGCCTGTGGTATTCTTTGCCGTGATTGTTGCAGATAAAATGCAGCAGTTCGTGGTCAATAACATACTCAATGCATTCCCCGGGTGTTTTTATCAGCTCAAGATTCAGGTTGATCCTGCCTTTTTTCCTGCTGCAGCTGCCCCAGCGTGTTTTCATTCTTTTGACATAAAACTCAGGAAGCTTTATCCCGTATTTTTTCAGCCTTGCAGCCCTGTTTACAAGCATGGCCGCAAAGATTTTTTCCGCCTGCCACTTATACCATCCATAAAGCAGCCGCTTTTTATGGCTCAAATCCCGGTTCCTGCCGGTATAAATATAAATAAACCCGCCTGTCTTTTTTATCCTTTCACGTCCGCTTTTTCTTACGCGCAGCCTGTATTTCCTTCCCAGATAGCTGTGAGTTTCACCGCTCACGTATTCCTTTTCAACAAACCTGTGCCTGTTCTGCTCAAAATAATCAAGTTTCCCGGCTATCCATTTTCTTTTTTTTTCAGCTATATGAAGCGCTCTTTTTCTGTCTGCCCCTTTTGGCATGTATATCTCTACTCTGCCATCCGGCTTCACGGTTATTGCAAGTGTTTTTCTGTCACGCTCAATCAATATAACAGGTATTTTTCTTTTACCGTACATCAGAACGTTCTTCATTTTGTATACCTGCTCAAAGCAATCTTCATGATCTCCGTGCTGATAACATCCACGCTGTTATAATCAACCCCCAACTCATCAATCATGTAATCCTCAAGACTGTTCAGCATGCTCTTCTTTGCGTCTTCATTTTCCTGCCAGTCAACTATGGCATGCCTGTTCACTATATCTTCGATCATAAATGCGGTTTTTGACATATCAATCCCGCCTGCTTTTTCTGAATCTTTGAGCCCGTCCTCAACCACTCTATATATTGCCGCAACAGCACCATTTCCTTTTATTTCTTCAGGCAGACCTTCGCTGTCCTTATTCACCACGCTTTGAGCAATATCCTTCACTTTGTCAAGATACTGTGCATCACTGATCCTTTCAGCTTTAAAAGCCTCTATTGCATCTTTGAGCAGTTCTGAAAACTTTTTAAAAAATACAGGATCCTCATCAAATTTCTCTTTTATTGTTCTCTGCGTATTGTACGCGATAGTATCCGCTTTTGCGGCCTTGCCCTCAACCTGCTCAACTGCCTTTTCAAACTTGACCGAATCAAAAATATCAACCTGCCCTGTCAGCTGCACCATATCTCCTGATGTGATGTATGTATCAAGTATCCTCTTTATTTTCGGTTCATATTCAGCCATATCAAGTTTTTCAGCATACCTGTTCTTTGACATGCGCCGTAAATTCTGGAAAAATTTAAGGTGCCTTTTATATTCCTCTATCTGTTTTTCATCCACTTCCTCATAGAATATGCCGCTCGACAGCACAATTCCCATACGCAAAGAAAACCTGGAAATCCTTTCATAAAACTTATCCCTGATTTCTTCATCATTCAGGACCCTCAAATATTCTTCACTATCCTGTTTATTCTTTATTGACCTGAACATTGCCTTCAGATTTGTATAATCCTCTGATACCTGTTTTACCTCTTCTTTCATGCTTATGAGAGCGCCTTTAAGGTCGCTTTCCTCAAACCTGCCAAGGGCCTTGTAGAAAGTCAGCGCCTTATCCAGTTCCCCCAGTATCCCGGCGTAATCAACTATAAAGCCGTATTCTTTCCCCTCGCATACCCTGTTGACCCTTGCAATTGCCTGCAGCAGGGTATGATCATGCAGCTCTTTGGCAAGATATAGAATCGCATTTCTGGGCGCGTCAAAACCTGTCAGCAGTTTTGAAACAACAATAATGATCTCCGGTTCATCGCCGTGCTTGAACATATTTACGATCTGTTCTTCGTACTTTTCACTGTCCCCAAAACGCTCCATCATCTTTTTCCAGAATTTTTTCACTTCATCATTTGGTTCTTCATCCACATCCTCATAACCTTCCCTGTCATCAGGTCCGGAAATAAGGACTTCAGAAGTTACCTTGCCAAAACTATCAAGGTACTTCTTATATTTCAAAGCATCAGCCTTTGAACCGGTGGCAAGCTGGGCCTTGAAACCTGTATCTTTCCAGTTTTTGGAATAATGTTCGCTGATATCATACGCTATTGCTTTAATATTGTCTTCCACAGACATCAACCGGCTCTTTCTTGTATATTCTCTTTTTAAATCCGCCTGCTGTCCGTACGACAGCCCCTCAGACTCCCTAACAAACCATTTATCGGTTTCTTCCTGATTAACATTCAGTATATTCATCCGGCCTTCATATATAAGACGCACGACAGCTCCATCTTCAGTAGCTTCTTCAATAGTATATGTAGGGTCAATAAACCCTCCGAATTTTTCAATAGTACTTCGTTTTTCGTCTTTCATTAACGGAGTCCCGGTAAATCCTATATAGCACGCACCGGGCAGCATTCTTTCCATTGTTCCGCGCGCAGTACCGTAATGGCTCCTGTGCCCCTCATCAGCAAGCACAAATACGTTTTCAGTATTGATTTCCTTGTCACTTTTCCTGACTGCAGAGCGGAATTTAAAAAGAACCGTTGTCATAACCGTGTTTTGTTCATTCTCAAGAAGTTTAAGGAGATCCGTACCCGACCCTGCCCTTTTTGCGTCTATTCCGCAATGTCTGAATGTATCACGAATCTGCTTATCAAGATTTATCCTGTCAGTAACAATTATGACACGTGGATTTGATATTGACGATTCCATGGCGATTGCTTTTGACAACATAACCATGGTAAGCGACTTCCCACTCCCCTGAGTATGCCAGATAACTCCGCCTTTACGCTTACTCTTTGTTTCGTATTGTTTTACCCTTTCAACAGCACTTTTCACAACAAAAAACTGCTGATGCCTGGCAATTTTCTTCTCGCCGGCATCAAAAATAATAAAGTATCTGATAAGATCCATAAGACGTTCATGCCTGCACAGCCTATAAATCACACGATCCTGCTCTGTCACCTGTCTTCCCATGCTTTCCATATCCTCAAAGTACTTCAGAGCATATTGATATCTTTCCTTAAATATCCCTGTTTTAACATCTGAATTCAGAGGCTTGTTTATAAGCGCCTGAATATCAGCAGCATCATTGCTTCTTTCTTTCCACTTTGACCAGAATTTTATAGGGGTACCTGTTGTTCCGTAAGAAGCATCATCCACTGACAGTGCTATAAGAATCTGGGAAAAAGTAAAAAGATAATATATCTCTTCTCTTGCCTGGTTTCTCAGTTGCTGGGAAATTGCCTGTTCAACAGGCTTCTTCATATCCGGCCTCTTGCATTCAATAACACATACAGGTATGCCATTGATAAACAAAACAATATCCGGTCTTCGATGGTGCACACCATCCGAAGTTTCAACACTAAACTCCTCTGTCACATGATAAATATTATCTGAAATATTTTCCCAGTCAATGTATTTTAGGTCAAAGCTCTTTTTGCCTGAAGGTAATGTCTCCTCAAAAATCTTGCCAAGAGACAAAAGGTCATATATTTGTTCATTGTTACGTATAAGCCCGTCATAAGGCATTTTCTTGAGTGTGTTTATTGCCTCGCTGACGGATGAGTTGGAGAACTGGTATTCCTTGCCGCCGGATGTAAAGGTGTTGCACGGCATGTTTTTTAGCCGGTCCTCAAGCACGGTTTCAAGTATGACATTCCCGGCCTTCCCCCCCCGAAGCCGCATAGCCTCAGCAGGCGTTATGTACTCATAGCCGAGGTTTATAAGAAGCTGAAGAGCAGGTATCTGAGAAATGTGGTCTTCTTTGAAAGAAGGCGTATCATTTGGCATGTTTTCCTCTCCTTTGTCCGCCGTAGCCTTGGCGAAGGTGGATTGTCCGCCGACTTGTGGGCCGAAGCCTTGGCGTAGGCTCAAGCCTCGGCGAAGGCGGATTGTCCTTAGTTTTTACCCTTATTTTCCCTGTCAAAAGCTGTTGCATAAGGCCTTTTTTTTGGAGTTTTAATAATTCTGATTTTTGTATTAACAAATTAATTTCTTTGTCTATATGAGATAGTACATCTACA
>DSBP01000269.1 GCA_011049465.1 bacterium
CCCGCGCAGACAGCTGCCGGAATGCCCGCGCAGACAGCTGCCGGAATGCCCGCGCAGACAGCTGCCGGAATGCCCGCGCAGACAGCTGCCGGAATGCCCGCGCAGACAGTCGCCGGAGCACCCGCGCAGACAGCTGCCGGAATGCCCGGACCGCCGCCGCAGATTGCATATAATGCGGGTAAAATGGTTATAAACTTTAATGAAATTATACCTGCAATTAAAACCCTGACAGCTCAGGGCGTAACGCCTGAGATTAATTCCCTCAGGACAGTTATTGAATCAGGAATACTGGCGCCGCGCTCCGCGAATCCGGGGAATCCGCCTGCTGCCGTATCCGGCGCGCAGCAGAACACGGACGCGGGCAGGGCAATTAACAGCATCAGCGAAGCATTTGAGGGGCTGAAAAACGCGGTTCATAAACCGGAGCATACAACAATCAGGGAAAACGCTGTATTAATCGCAGGCCGGATTAACTCGCTCGCGAACGGCGCGGCAGAGGCTTTGAAGCTTGCGGGAGCGCTGCCAAAGGAAAACCCGGTTGTCCTGACGGGCGCGGCAAATGAATCGGCGAAAATTCCTTCAGAGGCGCTCTTAAGGCAGGAACTCTCAGCGATTCACACAGCTGTGACAGCAGCGGCCAAAAGAGCCGGAATACCGGCGGATTCCCGGGAGATAAGAATTACCGCGGAAAATTACTCCAATTTCAGGAACGAGGCAGCCCGGCTAGTGGAAAACCTTTCACAATTCAAGATTTTTAACACGCAGAAACCTGCTGACGCTCCGATACGGATAAATACCGGTTTTGACGCGGCGTCCGCCATAGAATCCCTGGTCTTTCTTAAATCAAGGTCTCTTCCGCTTGATAACTCAAGGTTTGTTGACATGATGTCAAAGTATTTCAGCAATGACATGAAACTCAGCCAAAATATCGAACAGTTCAGCCTGCTGGCATCAAAGCTGCCGGATCCAAAGAACGCGGCGCCTGAGGCAAGAGAGGTTTTTAATGCGGTGAAGGAAACAGCACAAAACATAACGGCAATGGCAAGGGAGATGGCCATAAGGCCCGCTGAGTCCAATTTCAAGCAGGGAATAATAGAGCAGCAGCTCAAAGGGTTCATTGAAAAGAGCGGGGTCAGTATTGAGAATAATATAAAGGACGCGCTTGTAAAGCCCGGCGCGGACAACCCCGTCTTTTCCGGGCTCAGGGACAGCCTGAAGGCAGCGCTTGTCAAGCTGACCAATGAGATTGAAAACGCGGCAAAGAGCGCGCTTCCGCAGGACGCAAAAGAGAATATTTTAAGGGTCCGGGAATCGGCAAATGATATTTTAACAAACCTGAACGCGCTTCAGTTCATTAATCAGAAACCCGCGGCATTTGAGCTTATATACACACAGCTTCCGGTATTTTTGAACAACGGTTTTTTAAACGGAGAGGTTCAGATATGGTTCAGGAAGGGCGGCATAAAGGAGAATATGGCTGCCGCTAACCCGATTAATATGGTTTTTGTCCTGAACACGACCAATCTCGGCGCTGTAAAGGTTACGATGACTGTGGTGAAAAATCAGGTTGAGTGCACGGTTAAGACGGAAAACGAAAAGGCCAAGCAGGCGCTGATGCGCGGCAAAAATGAATTTGTAAGCGCGCTTAAAAAGGCCGATTTTGACCTGCGGGTATTGTCAATAAACGTCGGCGGCGAAGGCGAAGCAGCGGAGCCGCCCGCGGGCTCAGGCTATATAGACCTCGGACGGATTGATATAAAGGCATGAGCACAAACAAACGGGCTGCGAAAAAAACCGCGGTAGCCGTCACATATAACAAGGAGAAGGACTCTGCCCCGAAAATAACAGCGAAGGGCAAGGGGTCTGTCGCGGAAAAAATAATAGACCTTGCGAGGCAGAACAATATCCCTCTTCACGAGGACCCGGATCTTATAGAGGTGCTTTCAAAACTTGACCTGGGCCAGGAAATACCCGCGGAAATGTACAAACTCATAGCCGAGGTCCTGGTGTATGTTTACAGAACCAACAATAAAGCCGGAAGCATCTTCTGATTGGCCGCGTTGAAAGCGGGGGCGCGCTGATAATATGAAAAAAAATCTTTTACCTGTTGCCGCAGCGGGACTGTTATTGTCTCTGATTATTGTGGTATCATATTTTTTTCTGTTTTCAACTCCCAATGTCATCAAGCCAAAGGCGTTTGGCGGAGAAAAATATGACAGCGCAAGGGCAATGGTTATTGACGAAAAAAACAATTTTATACTGGCAGGAATGACAATGTCTTACGGGCCCGGGTATGTTAATCCATACTGGCTCAAAATCAGCCCCTCCGGAAGGCTCATCAAACAGCAGGCTTACGGAGGAAAGGGCGACGACAGGATTCTCGCGATTACTGCCAGGCGTGACAGCGGCTATATGATGGCCGGCCATACAAACTCGTTCGGCGCCGGCGGGCAGGATGTCTTTCTGCTGAGAGTGGATGAAAACGGAAAACAGGTTGCCGTGAAAACTTTTGGGGGAAAGGAGACAGAAGAGGGCCGCTCAATAATACAGGGGAACGAAGGCGGGTACCTTATCTGCGGCGCTTCGGCATCTTTCGGGCCGGGAAACTACAGCGCGTATGTGATTAAGACAGACAGTGACGGAAACTGTGTCTGGGCAAAAACTTACGGAGGAGTGAATGTGAGCCAGGCCTATTTCGCGGCCGGAACAGACGGAGGGTATCTGATAGCAGGCGATACAACAGACGGTAATCTGGGGAAGCGGGATATGTGGCTGTTTAAGCTTGACGGGCAGGGTGTCATGTTATGGGAGAAATTCTACGGCGGAATCCACTCTGACACGGCTTCCTGCGTCTTTACGGAAGGAGAAAATATCATGCTCGCGGGCGATACAGGTATAGGGCAGGGGCGCTACTCCGATATGTACCTCGCGAAACTGGGGCCTGAAGGTGGCATTATTTGGGAAAAGGTATATTCCATGGCAGGGTTTCAGAGCTTAAAGAGCGCTGCCGGTTCAAAAGACGGCGGTTTTATTCTTGCGGGCGTGACCGCTGAAGCTGACGGACGCGGGCAGACGGATATTATAATCATTAAAACAGACAGCAGCGGGGATGTGCTCTGGACAAAGACATACGGCGGAAGCCAGGATGATTTTGCCGCGGCTGTGGCTGAGACTGCGGACGGTAAAATAGCGCTGGCAGGCTGGACAAACTCCATGGGCGCGGGTGATTATGATGTTTATTTTTTCAAGGCGGGCAGTGAAGGGGAGTTTTAAAAAAGTTTAAATTTGGAATTTGCAATTTTGAAGCGAAAACAGAAATAAACTGAAATCTGAAAGTTAAGACGTGCGGTGCGGCATAATATGAATAGGAATTGTGAATAGAACTATTTGTCCTTCGTTTTCAATGGAAATGTAAATATAAATGGAAATATATGTGAGAGTGGGGGCTTACTTTGATTCCGGCTCCGGCTCCGGTTCAGAGGGCTCCGGGGGAGCCTCTTTGTCAACCAGGGATATGAGTCCCTCGATTTTATTCCTTATTGCCTGAAGCTGGTCATTTGGCACGTATGATTCCTTCATGGATTTTCTGGACTCAAACAGCTCGTCGGTTATGTTGATTGCCGCCAAAATTGCTATCTTTTTCGGGTCCTTAAGGCCGGTTGCCTCCTGCACTTCATTCATCCTGGAATTCAGATAACCCGCGAGGGAGATAATGTATTCGGGTTTTGCCACGCCCTTAATTGTATACTCGTTGCCGAAAATATTAACGGTTATGGTGGATTTATCCGTCATTTTCGGGCCCTCCCGTGATTTCATCTATCCTTTTGATGGCGGACGCTATTTTTGTGTAAAGGACGCTGCGTTCGCCCCTGTATTTTTGTATGAGTTTTTTCATCTTTTCAATCTCCAAAAAAGCCTCAGCAGGAAGCTCTGTGCCTGATTTGTCGAGCAGCTGTTTTTTTAAGGCCTCGTTCTCCTCGTTGAGTCGGTTTATGGAAAGAAGAAGCTCCTTAAGCTTGGCTTCGAGTATGTCGAGCGCGATCAGCGGCATTGTTATGACCTCAGCTTTGCTTTTACGCTGGACTCAAGCGCGGATATTATGGATTCCATGGCGCGGTTAATCTCAGCGTCAGAGAGGGTCTTCTCGGAAGAACGGAATATAATGGAGTAAGAGAGGCTTTTCATGGATTCCGGCACCTGGCTGCCTTTGTAAAGGTCAAAAAGCTTAATGGAGCTTATAAGGCCGGGGGCAGCCGCAAGTATCGCGGATTCCACATCTGCCGACGGAACAGAAGAATCAATAATTATGGACAGGTCCCTTTTTACAACGGGGTACGGGGATATTGGCCTGAATTCAAACGCGGATCTTTTAAGCGCCAAAAGTGCGGAAATGCTCAGCTCAAACATAAATGCTTTTTCGGTTATCTTCGCGTCATACAATATTTCCTCTTTTACCTGGCCCGCATATCCCAGAAACACGCTGCCGGCATAAATACCGGCGCAGTATTCATAAAAAGGCCGGTTCGGAACAGGCCTGTAAGAGGGGGAAGCTGACGCGTCCGCAAGGCGTATAACCGAGTTAATGAGGGCTTTTATGTACGCAATGTCGGAAACAAAACCCTTTGACGCGTAAGATGGGTTGATTATGTGGCCGCAGGATATGCCTGCCAGATAAGGCAGCTGTGAATAGGCGCCGTCTTTATGAGAAAAAACAGACGCGGCCTCAAAGAGATGAATATTCTCATTCTCATTGTTCTTATTAAAGACAAGGTTCTTGATAAGGTCAGGGATAAGAGAGTCTTTCATGCGCGACTCTTCGTCGTTGAAGGGGTTTTTTATGGGCGCGGGGTTTTCAGGCGCGTAATCCTGCGCGCCAAGGCTTTTAAGGAGCCTGTCATTTAAAAAGCTGTAATTCATAACCTCGCTGAAGCCAAACGAGGCAGTACGCGCCCGGGCAGAAGATATAAAAGAAGCTGCGGCGCTTTCACTGCCGAGTGTTACGGGCGCTGAAGGGATGGTGGACGGGATATTGTCATAGCCGTAAACCTGGCCTATGTCCTCAATGATATCCGCCTCCAAAGAAATGTCTGTCCTGTAAGAGGGGACAGAGGCTGTAAAACCGGTATTGTCGGCGCCTGACACGGAAAAATTAAGTTTTTTTATGAAATCTTTTGTCTCTTCCGGTGAAAAAGAGGTGCCGAGAAGGCTGTTAACCCTCTCAAAGCGCACGAAAACCCCGGGTGCTTTGTATTTTTCAGGATAAATGTCAATTATGGAGGGAGAGGCCTTTCCGCCGCCCGTCTCAATGATAAGTGCGGCCGCCCTGTTTAAGGCGGCGGCGGTGTTCTCGATGTCTATTCCGCGTTCAAACCTGTAGGACGAGTCCGAAGAGAGCCCGAGGCTGCGGGAGGTCTTTCTCACTGTCTTTGGCGAGAAGAAGGCGGACTCGAGGACAATGGTATCGGTTGAGGCGTCAATAGAGTAGTGTTCGCCGCCCATGACGCCGGCTATTGCGACAGGGTTAGATGAGTCCGCGATAACCAGGTCGGTATTTTTAAGCTTATATGTCTTTCCGTCAAGCGCGGTTATGGATTCGCCATCGGACGCGGTGCGTATTTTTATTGTTTTGTCCCTGAGTTTTTTATGGTCAAACGCGTGCAGCGGCTGGTTTTGCTCGAGCATAACATAGTTCGTGGCGTCAACAACATTATTAATGGGCCTTATGCCGAGATAGGTGAGGCGTTCCTTCAGCCAGGCAGGGGATTCTTTTACCGTTACTCCGCTTATTACCGCCGCAGTATAACGCGGGCAGCGGCCGGTATCCGTGTTCTCTATTTTTATCAGGCTGTTAATATCGAGGGACGGGTCACTTGGGCACGCGGGCCGGGGCACAGGTTTGAGCGGAAGGCCAAAGACAGCGGATACGAGCCTTGCCACGCCGAGCATGCTGAGCAAATCCGGCCTGTTGGGAGTAATCTCAAAACCCAGCACAGTATCGGGCCGGGCAGGGATAAAGGGCGAGCCCAAGGCGTGCCTGTCTTCGTCAAGAATAAGAATTCCGGATGATTCGGACTCAAGCCCGAGCTCAGCAGCAGAGCATATCATGCCGTTTGATTCAATGCCTCGGATTTTGCTGCGTTTGATTTTGTGGCCGCCGGATACAGTGGCCCCTTCTTTGGCAAGGGGTACTATCTGGCCCACAGCGATGTTTTTCGCGCCGCAGACCACTCTTTGAGTCTCTTTGCCGTCTGTAACATCCACAAGCGAGAGATTATCCGCGTTGGGGTGTTTTTCAATATTCGTGATTTTGGCTGTCCAAATGTTATCGGAAGCCGGTTTTTTTTCGATTATCTCGTCTATGGGTATGCCAGCCATATTAAGTTTTTCACTTAATTCAGCGGGGGAGAGTGATAGCTCTACAAATTCTTTTAACCAATTGCAGCTTATATACATATTAACCTCATAAGAAATCCCAAAAACAGTATATTTTAAAGCCAATTAATTATTGCACATAAAGCTAAAAATGTCAATCTTAATGCAAAGCTTTAATAATGCAAAATAACTCTTGCAAAAAGCAGGAAGGTATAATAATATATAGCAAAAATCAGGATTAAAGGAGTTTAAGTTATGGAAATTAAGGAAGTTAAGGAAGCGCTTGCAGAAATAGAGGCGCGTTCATCAAAGATAAAGGAGTATCTTTGAAGTAGATAAAAAGAGCTCGCAAAAGGATGAACTTGAGCAAAAGACACAGGCTCCTGATTTCTGGCTGGATCGCGAGACAGCCAGGGATACTCAGGCAAAAATCAAGGCATTTGGAAGGGATATAGATAAAAACACGGAAATTCAGGCAGCTCTCAATGATGTAAAAGCAATGCTTGAACTGCTTGCGGCTGAAAAAGACGAATCGCTTGAAAAAGAGCTCTACAGGAAGTATTCGGCCCTGCTGGAGCTTCTGGACATGGAAGAGTTCAATCTGATGTTCTGCGGCAAATACGACGTGAATAACGCCATAGTAACCATACACGCGGGCGCAGGCGGCACTGAAGCGTGCGACTGGGTATCAATGCTGCTCAGGATGTATCTGATGTGGGCTGAGAACAAGGGGTTTAAAACTGAAATTACCGATGCCATGCCAGGTGATGAGGCCGGTTTGAAGAGTGTTACATTTGAGGTTTTCGGCGATTTTGCTTACGGCCATTTCAGGGCTGAAAAGGGGATACACAGGCTTGTCAGGATATCGCCCTTTGATTCCAATAAAAGGCGGCACACATCATTTGCTTCCCTTGAGACAATTCCCGAGCTTGACGACACGATAACCATAGACATTAAAGAGGAGGAGTTAAGGATAGACACTTACAGGGCATCAGGCGCCGGCGGACAGCACGTAAACAAGACCGATTCAGCCGTGAGGATAACCCACATACCGACAAATACGGTTGTGGCCTGCCAGACACAGCGGTCTCAGATAAAAAACAGGGAGACCGCGATGAAAATCCTAAAATCAAAGCTGTTTGTTATTCAGCAGGAGAAGCAGCGCGAGGCGCTTGAGAAGATTGCGGGCGAGAAAAAATCAATGGGCTGGGGCAGCCAGATACGCTCCTATGTCCTTCACCCCTATAAAATGATAAAGGACCTGCGCACCGGCGTGGAGCGGGGCGATGTTGACAATGTATTGGACGGCGATATTGACATTTATATCCGCGAATACCTCAAACTGGAGGCGGCCAATGGCCCGAAATCTCGATTTTAAACTGAGGTTCGCGTCGCTTCTGCCCGAATTCATCCATCAGTTCCTGATTTCTCCGGGCATTGAGCAGGATTCAATTACCTGTCTTGAGCTTGAGGATTTGAAGGACGCTCTGCAGGGGTGCGGCGAGCCGGAGCTTGAAGGCATAATGAGGCTTCTGGATGCCGAGCGTGAAAAAGAGGCTGTTGTGGAGCCGCCTGAAGATATGACAAATGAGGAGAAAAAGGCGAGGCTTGAGAAGATGTCCGAGAAGCTTGACGCTGAGCTTGAGGCTGTGGATGACGTGCTGTATCACGCGTACACGCCCGCGGAGCTCAAATACATATTTGAGCAGATAATCGACAACGCGGAGCTTATTTACTCCATTTACAGAAGGCACGCTGACATCAGCCCCGCGCTCGCGATAAATTTCAGCTTTAAAAACGGGATTGAAGCGGGGTTTGTAATTGAGTTTCAAAGGCTCCCTGAAACTCCCGCCCCCCCTGAGGAGTGCTTTTTACTGCCGATTCTCAACAATATGGTGACGGACGACATAACAGCCTGCGCATACTTTCTGTCCGAGCCGGAAGAAGAGGAAGAAGCATACGCCGCCCTCACGGACGTGATTGGTGTGTTGAATTTGAAGGAGAATAAAAGCAGTTAAAATTTTGAATTTGCGCGAATTAATATTTGCGTATTATTATGTATTCGTAGAGACGGGCCTTGTGCCCGTCTAAGCGTCTTGTCTTCCTGTATTTGTACTAACTTGCAACTTGCAACTTGCAACTTGCAAATTGTAAATTGTCCTGCTTGAGGTGGGCCGGGGCAGGCAGCGAAGAAATTTCGCCGATTTACATCGGCGGTGAGCCCGGTCAGATGCAGACTCGTGAATGGCCGCG
>DSBP01000169.1 GCA_011049465.1 bacterium
AAATACACGCTTGAGCAGGGGATAGATGATTATATAAAGAATTACCTGTTAAAAGGGGAAAGACATCTTTAAACTGAAAACTTAAAGTTAAGTCGTACTAATAGCCTTGTGTACGTATAAGCGTCTTGTCTTCCGGGGGTTGTACTAACTTGCAAATTCCAAATTGTAAATTGTAAATTGTTTCACCTGAGGTGGGCCGGGGCAGGCAGCGGAGAAATTTCGCCGATTTACATCGGCGGCGAGACCGGTCAGATGCAGACTCGTGAATGTACGCGGTTAGGCTTGCGCGGGTTTTAGGGCGCTTTGAATGATGATGTGCTTTGATGTTTGGGATGGCGTTGAATAGCGCGCAGCACAGACGCGCCCTGAGTTCTCGACGAAATTTTCCACTGCCAGCCCCGTCCTGCGTCAGTTTGTGTTAAGGCAATGGTTGTTCAGCAGCCGGAAAAAAACAAGGATTAAACAGCGAGATGCGTTGTTTTCGTAGGGGCGATTCATCTGTCCTGAGCGGAGTCGAAGGACGAATCGCCCAAAGCGGGTTGTCTTTGGGGGTTGCACTAACTTTAAACTTTCAAATTTCAGTTGCCGTTCTGAGGTTGTACTAACTTGCAAATTGCAAATTCCAAATTTACATTGCCTTTATTAAATTGTTTTTAAGGAATGACACGAGAGGCGCTGTAAAACAGCGCCTCTCGTGTACCAGGGAAAATAGCTGTTGATCAAAGAGCGAGATACAGCTTGGTCAAAAGGGAATCAAGCTGCCTGTTTTTCATTGATGACTCTTTTTTAGCGAAGGATTTTGCCGATTTGTTGTTGATTAGAAGTTCAAAGGCCCTGTTGTTTGACGGCATGAACCCCTCAAAATTGTCGTTCTCTTTAAGCATGACATTCGTGGTTTTCGCTGTTGTTTTCATGATTCTGACCTCCCGTAATTTTTTAGAAGCTTCTTAATATGAAACTCCTGGATTCTGCTGGGCTGTGTCTTATTGTTGAGCCACCTGTTAACCGTTGAAAAGGCGACTCCAAGTATGTACGCAAGGCTCTGCTGCGTTATTTTTTTCTCACATCTGAACTCGTCAAGATTTCTTACCAGCCTGTTCATATCGTTTCACCTCTTTGATTGCATTATATAGCAATTGATAGCTTTTGTCAAGTGAAAAATTAAAGTTTTTTTGTTTTTTTTTGCCGCCGGACAACAAAGCGGAAAAAACCCATATTTTAACGGGGTTTTTGTGGGACGGGCAGCAAATTAAAAATTTTGTTTTTGGCGGGTTGCTGCACAATCGGTACCTGACGCAAACTGCCCCGGCCCGCCTCAGGTAAGGGTGCGCTGTAAAAGCCGCAATTCACTGCTGTAATCCGGAACCGCACCATTCAATTTAATGAACTTGAAAAAAAAACCGCAATGTAGTAATATTAAGCATGGATAAAAAAGGAAAGCTTTTTGTGGAAAGAAGGGCGCATAAGCGTGTTGAAAAAGAGTATGAAATACTCTACAAGCTCATGCCGAAAGAGGTTGCCGAAACAAGGGAGAAAAAGGGCGGAATGTCCAGGGATATCAGTATTGGCGGCGCCCGGGTAAAGGGCGAGCCTGAAGGAAATGAGGGCGATGTCTTAAGGATTGAAATAGCCGCAGAAAACAAAAACAGCCCCATTGTCCTCTTTGCCGAAATCAGATGGATAGATGCTCCCAATAACCTGTTTGGCGTGCAGTTTCTTGCGCTCAGGGAAGAGGACAGGGAATTAATACAAAAAATAACCGAGGGGTGAGGCTATGAGAGAAACGCGCGGCGATATGTTTATAGAACGGCGCAAGTTTAAAAGGGTGGAAAAAAAGTACACTATAAGATACAAGCTTATGCCCAAGGAAAACACCCTGGATACCATCAAAGATGAGGGCTGGAGCAGGGACATAAGCGTGGGCGGCGTCAGGGTCGAGGGATCTCCGGTCGGTTCAGTCGGCGATGTACTGCGTGTTGAGTTTTCCATAGACACAAGGCCTGCGCCCATTGTAACCTTTGCCGAGATTAAATGGATCAGGGGGGATGGGGAAAACAAGGAATTCGGACTCGAGTTTCTCGCGCTTAAAACGCAGGACAAGGACGCGCTTGAACAAATATCAGAATAGCCTCAAAAAGAATTGACACCAAAATCAGGATATGATATATAATATTTTCGTGCCGCTATCGTCTAACGGTTAGGACATGGGGTTCTCAATCCCGTAATCGGAGTTCGATTCTCCGTAGCGGTACCATGAACCACTCGCATACTTTGTATGCTCTGGTTCATGGCTGCGTTAAAAGAGCGCAGCTGGTTTTAAATAAAATCGGCTTTACCGGGATGGTAAATGAAAGGAAACGCACTGCCCGTAAAAAACCCGTAAAAAATACAAAAAAAGCTTGACAAAAGAGGAGTAAAAGTATATATTAATGTTGGATTCAGGGCAAATTGCAGCGTTCAAAAATCCGTAAAAAATAATGCAGAATTTCTCCTAATCAAATCATATTAACCTCAGGAGGGTTACTGAATGAACATAAGTGATTTAAAGAACAAGAAAGTATCAGAGCTCCACCAAATCGGCAAAGACCTCAACCTTGAGAATATTGCCACAATGAAGAAGCAGGACCTGATTTTCAAGATTCTTGAGACGCAGACCAAGCAAAACGGCCTTGTTTTCGGCGAGGGCGTGCTTGAAATACTGCCTGACGGGTTCGGGTTCCTGCGCTCCCCGAATTACAACTACCTGCCCGGGCCGGACGATATATATGTATCCCCCTCGCAGATAAGGAAATTTGACTTAAGGACAGGCGATATGGTATCGGGCCAGATAAGGCCCCCGAAAGAAGGGGAAAAATACTTTGCCCTGTTAAAGGTTGAGACGTTGAACGGGGATTCGCCCGACAAGGTAAAGGATAAGATAACTTTCGATAACCTGACACCCCTTTATCCTGAGCAGAAAATAAACCTTGAAAACAAGGATAAAGACATAGCAATGAGAATAATGGACCTGATTATACCCCTGGGAAAGGGTCAGAGAGGGCTGATAGTGGCTCCTCCAAGGACAGGAAAGACCGTCCTGCTTCAGAAAATAGCCAATTCCATAACCGAAAACCACCCGGAAGTCTTTTTGATAGTCCTGCTGATAGACGAGAGGCCCGAAGAGGTTACTGACATGGAGAGAACCGTAAAGGGCGAGGTGGTAAGCTCCACATTTGACGAGCCTCCGACGCGCCATTTGCAGGTGGCTGAAATGGTAATTGAAAAAGCCAAGAGGCTTGTAGAGTCCAAAAAGGATGTTGTAATCCTCCTCGACTCAATAACAAGGCTTGCCAGGGCGTACAATGCCGTTGCCCCGAGTTCGGGCAAGGTGCTCACCGGCGGAATAGACTCAAACGCTCTCCAGAAACCGAAGAGGTTCTTCGGCGCGGCAAGGGCAATAGAGGAGGGCGGCTCGCTTACAATCATAGCCACGGCGCTTGTTGAGACCGGCTCAAAGATGGACGAGGTAATATTTGAGGAGTTTAAAGGCACGGGAAACATGGAAATAGTCTTATCCAGGGAGCTTGCGGACAAGAGGCTCTTCCCGTCGTTTGACCTGAGCAAATCAGGCACAAGAAAAGAGGAGCTGCTGCTTACAAAACAGGAGCTGTCCAAAATATGGGTCCTGAGAAAAGCGCTGCTGTCAAAGATGAAGCCTGTGGACATAATGGAATTTTTGACCGAAGAGATGGGCAAGAGAAAGACAAACAAAGCTTTCCTTGATGCCATGGAAGTATAAAAACATTTCATGCCGATAAAAAACCAGGAGGAAGAAAAATGAGGAAGGATATACACCCGGAATACAAAAAAGCAAATGTAAAATGCGCGTGCGGAAACGCTTTTGAGACAAAGTCAACTGCCGGCGACATAAGCGTCGAGATATGCTCGGCCTGCCACCCTTTCTTTACCGGAATCCAGAAGTTTATCGACACGGACGGAAGGGTTGAGAAGTTCAGGAAAAAAGCGCAAAAAGCTGTCTCAAAAACAACGGATAAAAAGTAGAAAACTGTTAAAGCCGGCTTTACGGCGGATAATGCCGTAAAGCCGGCTTTATTTATTAATGCGGTAAAAAATGGAGGCAATAATGGCAAAAAAGAGAGTGTCGCGAAGGGAAAAAAAACCCGAGCTTATGCCGCAGGCAGGCGGACAGGCGGTCATAGAGGGCGTTTTGATGCGGTCAAAGAGGTTTTATGCCGTGGCAGTGAGAACCCCCAAAGGGAAGATAATAATAAAAAAGGGCCCGGTGAAATCACAGGCCGACAGGTTTAAATTTTTAAAGTGGCCGGTACTGCGCGGGTTCTGGGCGCTTGTGGAATCCATGGCTCTCGGGTTTAAAGGGCTTGATTACTCGGCAAGAATATTCGAGGACGGCGAAAAGAAACCTGTGAAAAGAGGAAAAAAACGGGTTAAAATCTCAAAGGCAAAGCAGAAGGCAAAAGAGGATTTTGCCATGGCCATGACGTATGTTGTCTCAATCGTGATTGCGATAGCCGTCTTTATTTATCTGCCTGTCCAGCTCACGAAACTTCTGGCAAAAGCCGCTCCGGCCCTTGATGAAAGCAGGACATTGTTTAATTCTTCCGTTGTAACAATGAAATTTATCTTCTTTTTCCTGTATGTCTGGGGAATATCTTTCATGGACGATGTTAAGAGGCTCTTTATGTATCACGGGGCAGAGCACCGCGCCATTTACGCCTATGAGGACGGAAAATCAATCACAGTGAAGAACATGGAAAAATACAGGACAATGCACCCGAGATGCGGAACCGCCTTCATGTTTATCACAATCCTGGTCAGCGTGGTGGTATTTATTCTTCTTCTGCCGCCGCATTACAGCGTGCTTAAAAGGGTGCTTCTTGAGCTGCCCCTGATACCGCTTATAGCCGGGCTCTCTTACGAACTGCTCAAATACTCGGCACGGCACCAGAAAAACCCGCTTATGCGGCTCTTTATAGCGCCGGGAATGGCTTTTCAGCGCATCACGACAAAAGTGCCGGATAAAAAACAGATGCTGGTCGCGGCAGCCGCCTTAAACGCGGTTGTTGCCATGGAAAAAAAGAAGGCGTGAAACAGGAATGAATGACAGGGTAAAGGGAATTCAGGCCCAATACGACAAGCTCACGGCCGAGCTTTCTGACCCGGCTGTCATGGCGGATAAGAACCTGTTCCGCCAAAAGGCAAAGAAGCACGCGGAACTGAGGGAAATAGCCGAAAAAAACAGTGAGTACACCGCTCTTAAAGCCTCGCTCGCTGAGGCTGAAAAGATGGCGTCTGTCGAGCAGGATCCTGAGATGCGGGCGCTTGCGCAGGAAGAAGCGGCTGATATAGCCGGCAGGATGGATAAAATCGAGAAAATAATAGAAGAGCTGCTGATACCCAAAGAGCCAAATGACAGCAAAAACGCCATTGTGGAAATACGGGCAGGCACAGGCGGTGAGGAAGCCGCTCTTTTCGCGTCAAATCTTTTCAAGCTTTACTTATTGTTTGCCGAGAGGCGGGGGCTGAAGATTGAAGTTGCCGACTCAAGCCCTACTGAGCTCGGAGGGTTCAAGGAAATAGTTTTTATAGCCTCGGGCAAAGACGCTTACGGGCTCATGCGGTATGAAAGCGGCACGCACAGGGTTCAGCGCGTGCCGGATACCGAGGCAAGCGGAAGAATACACACTTCGGCGGTTACTGTGGCTGTCATGCCTGAAAATGAGGCAGAAGAGTTCCGGCTGAATCCCGACGAGCTGAAAATTGAGGTGTGCCGCTCGTCAGGCGCCGGAGGCCAACACGTCAACAAAACAGAATCAGCGGTCAGGATAGTCCATTTGCCCACGGGCATTGAGGTCAGGTGCCAGGACGGCAGGTCGCAGATTAAAAACAAGGAAAAGGCATTGAGCATACTCTCCGCGAGGGTTAAGGAGAGGGCTGAAGGCGAGGAAAAGGAAAAGACAGACTCTGAAAGAAGGGCGCAGATAGGGTCCGGAGACAGGTCAGAGAAGATACGCACTTATAATTACCCTCAAAACAGGGTGACGGACCACAGGATAGGTTATACGAGTTACAATCTTGAGGCTGTTATGTCGGGGGAACTCGACGAATTTGTAAGCAGGCTGGCTGATGCCGCCAAAAAAAAGCGGATGGAAGCCGCCCAATAAAAAAAAACAGGAGAACCGGCATTGACGAGGGACATTGACAGGGAACTGTTTGACGCTGTTGAAAGAGGCGATTCCCGGAAGGTAAAGGAGCTCATAAACGCTTTTTTTATAAAAAAGCTTATAGGCAGAAAGCCTGATGTGAGCGCGATTGACGACAAAGAGGACACTCCGCTTATAATAGCCGCATATAAGGGGCACAGGGACATTGTTGAGCTTCTCTTAAAAGCAGGCGCCGGTGTTGATGAAACCGACAAATACGGCAACACTGTCCTTATTGAGGCGACGCGCATGGGCCACGCTGATATTGTGCGCGAGCTTATACACCAGGGCGCGGATATTGACGCGAAAGACCGCGACGGGTACAACGCTTTTATGTACGCTGCCGCTTACGGACACATAGATGTTGTGCGCGAGATGATAAAAGAGGGCGCGGATATAAATGCCGTGGACAAGGAAGGAAACAGCGCGCTTACTGAGGCAATGAGAAACGACAGGCTTGAGGTTTTTAAGGAGATAATAAAAGGCGGGCCGGATCTTGAAAAACACGGGCTTACGCCGCTTCTCGCGGCTGTAATATGCGGGGATAATGAAAAGGCGGCTGAAATAATCAAAAATGACCCCCGTCAGGCAGCTGCCCGCGATAATAACGGCGCGACAACGCTTTACTGGGCTGCTGCCTATGGAAACAGCGAGGCTGTAAAGATGCTCGTTGAGGAGGGGGTTGACCCTGACCTGATGGATATCGCGAGGAACACCGCTGTCCTGACATCTGTTACAAAAGGGTTTACCGGCATTCTGGAAATACTCCTCAGCGCGGGCGCTGATGTCAACTGCAGGGGAAAGCTCGGCACAACTCCTCTTATGGAAGCCTGCAGGATGGGGGACGTAGAGACAGTTAAAATACTTATGTGGGCGGGCGCTTTGGTAAATGAAAAAGACACGGCAGGCAGGACACCGCTGATGATAACAATGAACTGTTACAGCCTTGAGCAGAGGCATGTTGACATTATAAGGGAGCTTATTAAGGCAGGCGCGAACGTGAACACGGCTGATGAGGATAAAAACACCCCGCTCACCTGGGCAGCCAGGCTTGACTACATTGAAATTGCGGGTATTCTCCTTGAGGAAGGCGCTGACAGGGGCGCTAAAAACAACAGGGGTAAATCCGCTTATGATTATGCCAAAAGTGAAAAAATGAAATCCCTGCTCGCTCCTTAAAAGCATGAAGCCTTATGAGTTTGTAAAACTTTACGCCGCTCAAACAGGGAAGGGGAAAAAGGGGAAAAGCAGCCGGGCCGCAGAAGCTGTTCAGCTTTTAATGTTCCGTTTAAAAACAACAAGGGAAAAACTCTATACTCGTTACAGGGAAGAGATGCCTGTCCCGGCTGAAAAAAGGCTTCGTGAAGATTTAAACCTGAGGTTAAAAGGCGCGCCGCTCCGGTATATTACAGGGGAGGAATGGTTTTTTGGAAGGGAATTTGCGGTAAAAAAAGGAGTGCTCATACCCAGGCAGGATACTGAGGCATTGATAAGGGCGGCGAAGAGGGCGCTTGCGGGGGAAAAAAATGTAACCGCCGCTGATATGGGATGCGGGAGCGGAATAATCGGAATAACGCTGGTTCTTGAACTGCCGCAGATAACCCGTTTTGACTGCTGTGACATAAACAACGCGGCACTGGCGCTTACAAAACAAAATGCACGAAGGCTGGGCGCGGCAAAAAGAATCAGGGTGTTTAAGGGTGATATGGCGCGCAGGAGCGCTGTTCAGCGGCCGAAATACGGCCTGATAATCTCAAATCCGCCTTATGTGAGCCGGGCCTCATATTCAAAGCTTCAAAGAGAGGTGCTGCAGGAGCCTAAAAACGCGCTTTTCGCCCCTGAAAAGGGGTTTTATTATTACAGGATGCTCGCGGTTAACAGCCGGTTTTGGCTGAAGCAGGGCGGAATTGTGATTGTCGAGGCAGGAAGCGGCATGGCTGCGGGAATAAAACGGATATTCGCGAAGAGCGGGTATAGGCACATCTTTTCTGAGCATGATGCCGGAGGCAGGGAGAGGGCGGTTGTTTTTAAAGTTAAAGATTCCGGATTTGAAGTGATTATGTAGCCGCGGACTTCAGTCCGCGCAAAAGCGGATGTTTTTTCAAATGGTTTTTTTTCGGGGTTTTTTTGTACTAAATATGAAATATAAAATATCAAATATAAAATTGCTCTACCCGAGGTGGGCCGGGGCAGGCAACGGAGAAATTTCGCCGATTTACATCGGCGGTGAGCCCGGCCAGCCGGAGACTCGTGAATGTGCGCGATTAGGCTTGCGCGGGTTTTAGGGCGTCTTGAATGCTGATGTGCTTGGATGTTTGGGATGGCGCTGAATAGCGCACAACACAGACGCGCCCTGAGTTCTCGACGAAATTTTCCACTGCCAGCCC
>DSBP01000224.1 GCA_011049465.1 bacterium
CCCCAGGTTCTTGTCCGGCATAAAGACAATTTTATTGTTGGGTATCTTTTTTACTATATCCACGGCATTCGCGGATGTCACGCAGTAATCCAACATTGTCTTTACGTCCGCGTTCGTATTCACATACCCCACAAGCGCGTAATCAGGGTATTTTTCCCTGTATTCTTTCGCCTGTTCAAAAGTAACGCAGTCAGCAAGCGGGCACCCCGCGTCAATCCTGGGTATAATAACCGTTTTCTCGGGGGAGAGGATTTTGGCTGTCTCTGCCATAAATTTCACCCCGCAAAAAACTATGGTTTTTTCCGTGGCAGCCGCGCATTTTCTGGCAAGTTCAAGCGAGTCGCCGGAGAAATCAGCCAGGTCCTGAATGTCAGGAAGCTGGTAATTGTGCGCCACTATTAAAATACCTTTTTCTTTTTTTAAGCTGTTTATCTTCCCGATTATTTCCGCATTATCCATTTTCCGGCTCTCCTTTTGATATTTTCCATTCTAACACTCTTTTCCCGGCGCCGCAACCCTTCCCTTCCACGCCGGCGATACTTCCCTCAGTTTTTCCGCAGAGGCGCGGATAACTTCTATGGCCCTTATAATCTCTTCTTCTGTGTTGTTCCTGCCAATGCTGAACCTGATGGATGACGCTGCCTCTTCATTACTCAGCCCCATGGCTGTCAGCACGCGTGAAGGCTCAACTGAACCTGACGCGCAGGCAGAGCCTGCTGAGGCGCATATTCCCTCAAGGTCGAGCCTGATTAACAGGGAATCGCCTTCTGTGTATCCTATTCTTATATTAAGCGTATTTCCCAGCCTCTTTTCCCTGCTTCCGTTTACATAAGAGGCAGGGATGTTTTCCAGAATCCCGTTTTCAAGCATGTCTCTCAGCTTTTTGATTCTGTCCCCGTCTTTTTCCTCTTCAAGGCGCTTTTTCGCAAGCTCGCAGGCTTTTCCAAAACCCGCAATCGCGGGCGTGTTTTCTGTGCCCTGCCTTAATCCCTTTTCCTGGCCTCCGCCTCCAAAAACAGGAAGGACAGAGACGCCCTTCCTTATATATAACGCGCCTGTGCCTTTGGGCCCGTAAAACTTATGCCCTGATAACGAGAGCATATCAACACCAAGCTCCTTTACATCAATCCTTATTTTCCCGGCAGCCTGGACAGCGTCTGTGTGAAATATTACATTATTTTCGCGGGCAAGCGAGGCAAACTCGGCGATGGGCTGTATCACGCCGGTTTCATTGTTCGCCAGCATTATTGAGGCAAGTATGGTCTCTTTCCTTATTGCCTTTTTGAAATCCGCAGGGCTTATGAGGCCGTCTTCATCACAGCCTATGAAGGTTACGTCAAACCCCTCTTTTTCAAGCATCAGGCAGGTTTTATAAACAGCGCTGTGTTCAACAGTTGAGGTTATTATGTGTTTTCCCCTTTTTGAAAACGCCCTTGCCCCTCCCAATAGCGCCATATTATCCGCCTCTGTGCCGCCCGAGACAAGCGTAATTTCACCGGGCTGCGCCCCGATAAGCGCGGCCGCGCTTATCCTGGCATCTTCTATGGCTCCACGGCTTAAAAGCGCCCCTTGATATATTGACGATGGATTATAATAGACTTCTATCATTGTCCTGTTTACGGATTGTATAACTTCGGGATCCGGTTTTGTTGTGGCGTTATTGTCAAGATATATGCATTCTTTCATCTCTGCCTCTTAGCCTTTATCCGTTGAGGTGAAGGCGCGCCGCTTCCTCAAGGCTTGTCTGAGAAAGGTATTCGACCACTTTTTTATCCAGGTTGACCCATATCTTTCTGATGCCGCATTTTCCCGCGCGGGCGCAGGCTTTTATGTCAACAGCGCATTTTGACGGCGCAACCCCCGTCTCAACAGAATATAATATATCGTAAATAGTTATTTCCCCGGGCGATTTTGCCAGAAAAAAACCGCCGCGTTCGCCCTTCAGGCTCTTTACTATTCCTGATTTTCTGAGCTTAACAAATATGTTTTCAAGATAGCGCGCCGATATTTTCTCCCTTTTGCATATCTCCCTGATTGAAACCGGCTTCGCTCCGTCATTTGAATAAGCGCCGGAAAGATGTGTCAATGCCCGTATGGCGTACCTTCCTTTTGTGGAAACCTTCATCAGCCGCCTCCGCGCTTGGTTTATCACTCGCTTAGTGATATTATAGCAGAATAAATGGTAAAAAGGCAAGTAAAAATCATGGTTATAAAAACCCCACCTGGGTGAGGGGGGTATCCTGAGCCGTATTTGCGGCAACAGAATAAAAAAATTTTTGCTGAAAACCGTTAACTAATAATCCTCTACAACAAAAGAGACAGCTCCGAACGGATGGAGCCAATACTGGTCCGATATATCCGGCTTTGCCGCCGGTGAAGGCTGCTGCGGGTCATACAGTATTATGTGCCACACCCCTGCGGCGTCACCCTGCTGTATTATGTAATAAGAATCCATCCGTCCCGTGTATTGCGGCGAGCATGCTGCGGCCTCCTCGTAAACAAGGCTGTCGCTTCCGTCATAGTAGAGAATTTTCGCGTCTTCCGTGCAGTAATGGTTGGCGAAAAATATCACATTGCACGAGTTAAGCTTGAAATTATATTTTTCCAGGTTAATGCTTCTGTCCATGTTAAGATATACCCGCTGTTTATCCATATGCGCGGCCGTTGGAGTCGGAACCGGCGGATTTTCCGCAAGAATGCAGTCCATCCTGTCATAAAACGAACTGTTTACAGGGTCATAAACCGACGCCGGAGTGCCCTGCGCCATTACAGCGACGTGCCACGTGCTGTAATCCTCCTCATCCCCGCTCATTGTGTAAAACGAGCCATACACATTACCGTCTTCACCCGTAATAAAATCCTTTGCCTCTTCAAGCATGCCACTGTTGTTATAAACAAGCACCCTGACCGCCACATCAGAAAAATGTGTGTGAACACGCCCGGTAATTTCACCTCCGGATGTTATGGGGTATATGGACGGAAACTTTAACACAGAGTCCAGATACAGTTTGGGCTCAAAACAGCTTATCTCCTGCCCGGTATGAGGCGTAACCGTTGCCGTAGGTGTTTCCGTATCCGTAAACACAGGCGTCTGTGTAGGCGTGACAGTATCTCCGGGCTCATTTGTGCTTGTCGGTGTAAAGGTCAGGGTCACATCACAGCAAGCCGTAATCGTTGATGTCGGTGTATGGCTCAACCCCATTTCAACCGTGGAAGCAGCAGTCGCTTCAATGACTGCCGGCTCGCTTGGTACTTTTTTCTCTCCGCACGCGCCCGCAGCCGCAACCGCTATAGCAATCACAAACACAGACAGAACTCTTATATTTATCATGACATCCTCCTTAATTGTTTTCAGGATAGGGGCGCTTTTTCGCCCCTGCCCCTGTTCCTCCCGTCACCGGATCACAGCTATCTTTTCTCTCACCCTGTAAAAGTCGCTCTCAACAACCACATAGTATATTCCGCTCACAACCTTGTTTCCGTCCGCGTTTGTGCCGTCCCAGAACACTTCCCTCTGGCCCGTGCCCGTCACTTCACCGTTAAAGAGTTCCTTAATGAACACTCCGTTCCTGTTGTATATGCTTACCCTTATTTTGTCCCCGCCGTATATATTATAGACTATACGCGCCCGGTCGCCTTCATCTATTTTCAGGACATTTTTAAAGACAACAACGTCTCTCTTTGATATGACCTCCTTGTCAAACTTGCCGTCACCTGTCCATGTTTCACCGCACAAATCCGTGCCCGTTACAACAGCCCTTGCGACATCTCCGAAACCTGTCTGCTTGGGATAAAGCACGCGGTAACGCATCGGCTCTCCGGGTATGGGAACCGAGGTAAATTCAAGCACAAGCTTGTTGTCTGAACTGCCGTGCGGATAAACCGTAAGTCCGGGCGGCGAGACAAGCTCGATTGTGCTCGTAATCTCAAATATGTCATAATCAACCGCCTCAGGGTTCATTATCATGTTCACGGTAAAAACAGGATAAGAACCCGGCACGCACGGGTTTTGAGTAGGCGTGACAGTAGGCGTGGCTGTCGGGGTAGCCGTAAAAGTAGCGGTCAGCGTGGCTGTTTGTGTGGCAGTCAATGTTACAGACGGCGTTACAGTAGGCGTAGCTGTAAATGTCATGGCAAACATCGGTGTCGGGGTAAATGTCGGCGTAGTGTCCGGCGGGCAGAGCTCGTCTATGTTCCATATAACCGCGTCATAACCTGTCCCCGGATTATAGCTGTAGCCCGCGGCTATCAGCCTGCACATTGTCAGCCTTAAAATCCTGAAGGCTTCGTCGTCATTGCCCGAATCATAAACCCACTCCCCGCCATTTCCGAAGGAAGTGTCAACAGAGCCGTCCATGTTACAGCGCCTTATCACAACCTCTTTGCTTGTTCCGTTGTGCCTGGTAAAACATATTATAAGCCTGCCGTCTATCTCCAGAACATACGACCCTCTGGTCCCCTCTTCTCCTGTAATCACACCGTTATCGCCGAACGAGGTGTCGGGCGTACCGTCATGATTCAGCACTATGGTTATCATCTCAGCGCACACAATCTCACAGCCGCTTCCGTCGTCAACATATCCTGTCACCGCTATTTTACCCTCTACGGTTATCAGGATTGATTTCACAACGCAGTTTTTGTGATTCAAAAGGGTATTGATGTATGTGTAACATCCGTCCGTGCCGAACGTTGTGTTGGGAGTGCCGTCGTAGTTATACCTCCACACGCAAATTGCCCTGCACGCGCCCGAGCAACCCGGGTCATTTGAATCGCTCCAGCCGGTCACATAAATCTTTCCTGCGTGACATTTTATATTAACCCCCGAGTCGTTGCCGTTGCCGCCCGCCTGGTTATGAACTTTTCTGCAGCCGCCCGGCCCGAATGTCTCGTCACGCGTGCCGTCAGCATTGCAGCGCAGTATAAACATATCGTAATCCGTGCCGTTCCACGATTTACCCGTGCACACTATCCTTCCGTATTCGTCAAAATCAAAATCATAGGCATAATCATTTCCGTTGCCGCCCGCAAGGTTGCTGTATATTCTGTAGCACTGGCTGCCGCCGCCGAACGAGTTGTCAGGCGTGCCGTCAGGCAGGAAGCGGTAGATGATGACGTCAGCGCACGTTCCTCCGCACGGGTCCGAATAACCAACGACAACTATGCGCCCCTGCGAGTCGCACTTGACAGTGAGCATATCCTCCCACTTATAATTCACGACAGGGCCCGGGCACTCAAGCCTGCCATTGTTTCCGAATGACGTGTCAATAGAGCCGTCAGGCAGGAAGCGGTATAGCACTATCACATAGCATGTACAGCCATCATCCCACTCAAGCGTGACGGTTATTATCCTGCCGTCTGCGTCAATGTATATATTTTTCGCGGTATTGTCACCGGGCTGAACTATGACTATCTTTCCGTCATCCGCGAATGTATCGGGCGTCGGCGTGGATGTATGGCTCTGCGTCGCTGTGAATGTAGGCGTTGTTGACGGAGTGGACGTAAATGTGCCGTCAGTAAAAGTAAAGGTTGGGCTTGGAGTAAATGTGTATGGCGCAGGGCTGCTTCCGCATGTATACCATACGTCATTTTCATAATTACCAGTTATCATCCAGAGTTTATTGTCAAAAACCGCCATGGCCCCGCCGCCGAAAAGATTCATTCCCGTATGGCTTGAAGCCGCGTGCCAGTTCACCCCGTCAGTTGACCACCAGCAGTCATAAAACTTAATGTTCCAATACGCGTCAACCCCGCCATATACCCACATTTTGCCTTCATATACCGCGCTTGAGTGGGTATGCCTTCCGGCAAAAGGCGCGGCCGCGGTTGCCTGCGTCCAGTTTATTCCATCCGTTGAATACCACACATCATTCTTTTCATTGCCAATGCCTGAATGCCCCCCTATGACCCACATTTTTCCGTCATATACAACTGCCGAATAATTCCTTCTTGGCGAAAATGGCGCCGACGCCGTCTTTTGCACCCAGTTAATGCCGTCAGCCGATGCCCACACATCATTTAGCAGCTGTCCTGAACCTGATATGCCGCCTATTACCCACATTTTTTCGCCTGAGCCGTCGTCAAACACAATACTCTCTATATCACACCTCGGCGTAAATACGCCGTTTAAAGTCGCAGCTGTCCAGTTTACCCCGTTTACCGAATACCACGCGTCATTTTTATGCGTGCCGCTCTGGTTGCCGGCGTAAACCCACATCTTGTCCTGAAAGACGCAAGATGCAAATCCCGACCTTGCTCCAAACGCGACATTTGACGTAAGCTGCGTCCAGTTAACCCCGTCCGGTGAAACCCACGCGTCATTAATATGAGGATACGTCGGCCTCGCGCCTGACAGAAGGTACATCTTCTCTCCTGCACCGTCGTTATAAACTATAACTTCGGAAAGGTATCTGCCGATAAACGGAGGGTTGGGATTCGCGTGTACCCAATCCGCGCCTGTTGTGCCGGGGCATATTGACGTCGGAGTGGGTGTCTCTTCCCCGGATACTATTGTCACTGTCGGTGTCACTGTCGGCGTCACTGTCGGCGTGGCTGTCGGTGTCGCGGCAGTTTCTGCCGGTGTCCAGGCATATGCATATGACCTGCAGGAATCTTCTTCTATCCAGTCCGCATTATTAATATTGTAGTTTTTTATCCTTATATGCAGGAACAACTGTGGCGGATTTCCAGAGAACGAACCTATTCCGGGCACTGTAACAGAATATACTTGAACCCTCATCTCGCCATCTGCCGAGCCGCAGTCTTTACACTCATAATCCGGCAGCCAACCCGGCCCTTCACCAAAATAGTATCCAAAATCCCCGCCTTCGTTTGGATTGATTTCATGAGCGTTAATGCCTGCAGAACTTACCACAAATACCTGCCCCACGCTTCCTTCATCAATTCTATCAGAGTATTGACTTATTGATATTGCTGCTTTCAGCGGATTAATATACTGCCCAATACACGCCGATACTGTAATGCTGAAGGTTTCACCAAACCCCGGCGCAGGACTTGACATCTGTACCTGCAGCGCAGGATGCACTGTCGAAACCGGCGTCACTGTCCTTGTCGCCGTCGGCGTTACTGTCGGCGATCCTGTCCGTGTAAGCGTAAACGTCGGCGTGAAAGTCATTGTCGGCACAGACGTGCCCATAGCATACGTAGGCGTAACTGTCGGCGTAGACGTCGGAGTCGGGGTGTTGGAATTAAAAACAAGTATATCGGAAGTCTCGCACCCGCTGTCCGCTGTTATGGTGTTTCCTGAAGGGGATTCAACTCCTGAAGCGTATCCCGTATAACCCAGGTTTCCGGTTGATGTTGTTTGATAGCGCCAGGTAAATAAACCAACACTGCCGGGAGCGAGGTTAAAAGATACAGGCAGAGGGCCCGACACATAAATCGCTGACGCTGTCCCGATACGTATCAGGCTGTCCGGAGTAATATCATTAACCTGTTCCACTCCTGTATTTGAAACGCTCATCCTGACCGTAACTTCCGAACCCACATTTAAAAATTCAGGCTCGACTGTAATGCACGTATAAAGGCCGGCTTTTAAAACCTGCGAAAAAATAAAAATTAAACCCGCCGCAACCATCACTCTTTTAATCTTCATTTGCACACTCCTTAATTTCCCTCGTGATAACTCTGACAGAATTCGGCAAAAATAAGTTCCGTTTTTTTTGCTCATCTCCCGGAAACCCCCTGGTTTTCGGGAATTTCCTGTTTTTTATCAACAAACTCCACATCCAGCGAAAATCTGTGCGTTGTGCCAAGCATATCAAAGGGCTGGAACGCGTAGGAAAACCTTATATCTCCCATAATGAGCCCCATGCCCGCTGACATATTCGCCACATCGTGCCTGAATCCATAGCCCGCCCTTACGCAGAACACCTCAAAAATCTCCACCTCTCCGCCTATATCAAGCGTCGGCATCTCATCCCTTAAGAGCAGCCTGTTCACATCCATTGCCAGCGTGACTGTTCCTATTCCTGTCTCTTTAAGCTTCACGCTCATCCCTGCCTTCACATTTGAGGGCAGCGGGTCCTTAACGCTGATAAAGGCTCCCTGGTCGCCTATGTTTTGTACCGCTATACCCGCGCACACATCAGGGTTCAGTCCGAGGTTAAAAAGCATTCCCGCATCAAAAGCAATGCCGATTTTTGAATATATGTAAAGCCTTGAGTAAAAGAACTTCAGGTTTACGCCGGCCGCAAGCCCGGGCATCAGTTTGTACGCATAAGCGGTTGTTGCCACTATGTCATGGTTGGATACATCCCCCACTTCAGCGCCCCATTCATTAAACTCCGGGAAATCATAGGAGTAGCAGAACAAAACAGAGACGCCGGCTGTTCCAGGGCCGAGAGGCGCGCCAAACGCCAGATATTCGTAATTGGTATCAACAAACGAGGAAAAATGGGTAAGTGAAAGCGAGGGATTCCTGACATTTATGAGGCCCGCGGGATTATAAATCATGGATGACACATCGGCCGCAATGCCGCAAAAAGCATTGCTCATCGCCGCTGCCCTTGCCTGCGGTTCCACGCGCAGGAAATCAGCGCCCACACCGCCCGCTCCGTATAAAGAAAAACATAACCCCATGACAAAAAAA
>DSBP01000143.1 GCA_011049465.1 bacterium
ACATAGTGTGGGGCAAAATGGAATGGAAATTGATTTTTTTAAGATGAAAAAACGGGCGAATACAGCCAGGGGATTTTTTCTTGTGTTAATATTTATTTTCAGTTTTTTTTCATTAATTTTTACTGCGCCTTATAACGGCGACATATTTGAATTACTTCAGCCTGACGGTTCATATGTTGAGGTAAAGGTTTGGGGTGATGAATATCACCAGCATATTGAGTCAATGGACGGCTATACCCTTATAAAAGATGAGGCCACAAAATGGATATGCTACGCCAAGCTCTCTGATGACGGAGAGGATTATCTTTCCACGGGGATAACATACGGGGGAGCGGACGCGGCAGCCGCTTTCAGGGCTGCGGGACGGGCTGCGGCACCGCCCGGGAGATTAAGGATTAAACCTGAAAGCGTAAGAAGGAAAGCCGCGAGGGTGAAGGAACTCATAGGCGCTCCGCCTGTTCTTCCGGCAGGAGTGAGCCCTGCTCCGTCAGAGGAAGGCGGGGATGATGACGTTCCGCCGCAGCCTGCGCCGCCATCTGTCACCCGTATCGGTTCGTATGTCGGGCTCACGCTTCTTATTGATTTTCCGGACGCGCCTGCGACAATACCAAGGCAGAATATAGATGATTTCTGCAATATGATCGGTTACAGCGGATACACCAATTACGGCTCAATAAGGGATTATTTTCTGGCGTCATCCGACAATAAGCTTGATTATACAAATATTGTTACGGCCTATTACACCGCCCAGAACCCCAAATCATATTATACCGATGAAAGCATATCATTTGGCACAAGGGCGAGGGCTCTCATAAGGGAAGCGCTTCAGCATCTTGAAGCACAGGGCTTTAATTTTTCGCAGTTAAGCACCGATAGCGGCAGGATAATAGCCATAAACGCGATGTATGCCGGCGGAGTTGACAACGCCTGGTCGAAGGGGTTGTGGCCTCACGCCGGAAGCATGAACAACGTGTTTTGTTCCGGCAGCATATGCAGCGGAAGATACCAGATAACAAATATAGGGACATCACCCGCGATAAGGACGTTTATACACGAGAATGGGCATATGCTGCTGCGCTGGCCGGATTTATATGATTACGGCAGTGAGTCGCGCGGCGCCGGAAACTTTTGCATCATGGCAGCGGGCGGAAACAACAGAAGGCCGGTTCCGCCAAATCCCTATTTCAGGCAGTTGTGCGGATGGGAGGCGCTTACTCAGATAAACTCGTCAACAAATGAGGTTTTTGTGAGGGAATCAAACCTTATTGCCAGCCTGCGTTATGGAAACCCCGCGAGCGTTCATGAGGCATTTTATCTGGAACCGAGGAACAGGACGGGTTGGAATTACTATCTGCCCGGATCCGGGCTTTTAATATGGCATGTTGAGGGGAACGGCAGCAATGATAATGAGCAGATGACCTGCAGCCAGCATTATATGGTCTCTGCGGAACAGGCTGACGGGTTGTTTCATCTGGAGAATAATAACAATTCGGGACAGGCCGCTGATTTATGGACATCAGCGCATACACAGGGGTTTTCAGATACGACAACGCCGGATTCCAACTGGTGGTGCCATGGGCCCTCCGGGCTCAGGGTCTCGGAAATCAGCGCTGCGGGGACGGTAATGAGTTTCAGAATCGGAAGCGGCGGAACAACTCCCACAGCAACAAGAACCCGCACTCCTACAAGAACTCCGACCCGGACAATTACGCCTACAAGGACAAGGACAGCTACGCAAACCCCGGGAGGAGACACTCCTACGGAGGTCACTCCGTCTGTCACAAGTACGATGACCCGGACCCCTGTCCCGACAGCGTCCTTTACAGGCACGCGCACGCCTTCTCCGACCGTAACCATTACGCCTCTGCCTCCGGGTTATACTGAACTGCAGGCTGAGCAAAGCTGCTATTTTGACGGGGTCATAGCGGCGATAAGGCCCGGCTACACAGGCACCGGTTATGTAAACATTGACAATATGACAGGCTCGCTCATCACGTTCTATCTTGACGCGCAAAGCGCGCAGTCAATAAGCCTGGGAGCAAGGTTTGCGAACGGAAGCCTTAACAACAGGGATATGTCGGTTTTTGTAAACGGGGAAGAGGCATCCCAGGAACTGGTTTTTCCGTCAACCGGGTCCTGGTCCGTATGGCACCTTGCCTACGTGACAATCGGTTTGTCTCAGGGAAGAAACGAAATAACCATTGTGTCAATAACAGAAGAAGGCGGGCCGCATCTTGATCTTTTTACATACGCGTCCGTAAGCGTCAGTACGGCTCAGTGCGTGCTGCCCACGGCCACGCGTACTGTCACCCCGATTGTTACGGCGACCGTGACAGGAACGCCCACGTTTACAGGAACAAGGACAGCCACTTTTACAAGGACGGTGACAAACACTTTGACACGCACATCAACGCCGACATTTACAGGAACGGCTACGCAAACCGTTACTGCCACGGCTACTGCAACGCATACTGAAACGGACACAAGAACAAGTACTCCCACTTATACGGGTACGATAACACATACTTCAACGCCCACGTCAACGCCGACATATACCGTGACCGGCACGGCTACTTTTACGGGAACATACACTTCTACAAGGACCCCGACGCCGACAGTTTACTTAAGCGCGACGCCTACGTTCACACCGACGCCCGCGCCGGAATCCGGAATATTCAGGATTACGAAGGCAGAACATTATTCTCAGCCCTTTAACCCGCTTAAAAACAACAGGCTCTATGTTGATTTCGCTGTTTCGCAGGGATGCAAAAATGTTAAGTTCGGGCTTTATACTGCGGGGTACAGGAGGATACTGGAGAGGGAGATAGCCGCGAATATAGGCGCCGGAAACCACAGGGCGTTTATTGAGGCGGCTGAGATGATGAGGCTCTCGAACGGCACATATTACTGGGTAATAGAGGCGGTAAATGACAGGGGGGAGAGGACAAGGGGAAGCGTGAATACGATGATAGTACTGAGGTAAAAACAGTTTAAATTTTGAATTTGCAATTTTCAAGTTAACGCCGGGTCCCGAAAGAAAAAATCTCAAAAAAATAATTGACATTTGTTTCTGTTTTGAGTATAATTTAGTTAAGCGCTTAACTGAAAGGACGGCGGGTTATGAGAAAAAAAATAACGATAGCTGAAGTGGCAAAGAAAGCGGGTGTGACCGGCGCTACCGTATCGCTTGTATTAAACGGGCATCCGCGCATACCGGCTGAAACAAGGAAAAGGGTATTAAAGGCCGTCAAGGCGCTTGATTACGCGCCAAACCAGGCAGCGCGCTCGCTTGCCGCGGGAAAGACAAACACAATTGCCATAGCCTCTATATCATTCAGCGCCTGGTATGAGATGGCCCTCATGAGGGGAATTGAGAAAGAAATAGGCGGCGGCCGCTACGGCATTATTCAGTATCCTACGGCAGGGAACCCGGCAAAGGAAAAGGAGCTGTCAGCGGGCCTCTTAAACGGCGGCCGCGCTGACGGGCTGATTGGCTTCTCGTTTGTGCCGCCTGCGCGCGTCCTTGCTGAAATGAAAAAAAGAAAATATCCGTTTGTGTCCGTGGGCGAAAAGGTCAGGGGGTTTTGTTCCGTGGTTTTTGATGATTACGCGGGCGCCTACGCCGCGGCCGAGCGGCTCATAAAAGCAGGCCGGAGGAACATAGCGATAATCAACCAGCGCCGGGTAAGGGGTTACACCGCTTCTGATGTGAGGCAGAAGCTCAAAGGATTCCGGGACGCGGCTGTTAATTACGGAATCGACCCGTCAAACGTAATTGAGGTTGAGAATGTCTATTTTAAGGACGGCGAGGACGCGTGCGAAAAAATCGCGGCAATGGGCAGGAAAATAGACGGGGTCTTCTGCGGCGCGGGGGACAACACGGCCATCGGTTTTATAAAAAGGGCGCGAAAGCTGGGCATCTCAATACCCTCGGATATGGCGCTGATAGGCTATGATGATATTGAAACAGCCGGAGCTGTGACGCCTGAGCTGACCACAGTGCGCCAGCCTGTTGAAGAGGCCGGGGCAGCCGCTTTCCGGAGGCTGGCTGATATGATATCGGGAAAACCGGCAGGAGATATTGTTTTTAACCCTGTCATTATAGAACGGGAGAGCGGTTAGCAAATACAGGCTATGCCTTAAAAAAAGGAGAGATTATGTTAAAAAAAACAGCATGTTTGCTGGCGGCAATCGCCGCTCTCGGCGCGTCAGTCGAGGCGCGCCATCTGCGCGTCAATCAGGTTGGTTATCTTGCGAATGACACGAAAATCGCGAACCTCTTCTCCAATGAGGACCTCGGTTCGTTTCAGTTTTCTGTTTTGCGTGCCTCTGACAATGCTGTTGTTTTCGGCCCCGCTTCTGTCGGGACGGCGCTTGCGGCCTACTCGGGCTACGCTTATCATTACAGGCTGAACTTCTCGGCTTTAACCGCCGAAGGCGCCTATTTCATCCGCCTCTCTGACGGGACAACTCAGTCATATCACTTTGAGATAGGGAACTGCGTCTATCAAACCGCTCCCGCGTCAATACTTCATTATTTAAGGTCACAAAGGTGCGGGTATAATCCTTATCTGAACGCAGCCTGCCACGCCGCTTCAGGCACAACCAGAATGGACGCGCGGACTGTGGGCGGCCCCAATCCCAACACAGTGATTGACGCTGAAGGCGGCTGGCACGACGCGGGGGATTACATTAAATTCATGATTAACATAGCAAACACAACGTACTTCCTGCTTCTCGCTTACGCGGAGAATCCCGGGGTATTTGTTGACAATTACCTGGCGAACGGGAATCCGGGCTCAAACGGAATACCTGACGTGCTTGACGAGGCAAAGTACGGCCTCGACTGGATAATGAAGATGCACCCCTCGCCGAATGAATTTTATTATCAGGTGGGAGACGCCACTGACCACAACACATGGCGGCTGCCGCAAAACGACAACGCGGCCTATTCAACAGCGCCCTACAGGCCCGTATACCACTGCGCAGCCGGCCAGGGCGCGAATATCGCTGGCAAAGCAGCGGCAGCATTTGCCCTTGCGTACACTATCTGGAACAGCCTGGGAGACACGGCTTACGCGAACCTATGCCTTACCCACGCGGAGCAGCTTTACGCCTTTGGCAAGGCAAACCAGTCCGCCCAGCCGTCAACACCCGCTGATTTTTATAATGAATCAACATGGATGGATGATATGCAGCTCGCGGCCGCTGAGCTTTACAAGGCGACGGGAACAGGGAGCTATCTTACGGACGCGGAAGGATGGGCGCCCACAGTCTCGTCCGGATGGGGGTGGACGAGCTGGGGCGTACTGAATTTTTACGCCCATTATGCCCTTTACCCGAGCGCGAACGCGTCTCTTAAGACAAACCTGAAACAGTTTATGCAGTATGACATGAACGGACACCAGGGCTACGCAAATAACGACCGTTTCGGTATCGGAGCCGATTATGTGTGGGGTTCAATGGCAATTAACACAGCGGGCATACTCAACGGTTATCTATATAAGAAGCTCTTTGGTGAAACCACCTATGACAACCTGTCAACAGGCATGCGCGATTACCTGCTCGGCCGCAACCAGTGGGGTGTCTCGTTTGTTGTTGGGCTGGGAACGGATTATCCCAATTATCCGCACCATCAGATATCCGATATTCTCGGAGTTGACATAGAGGGAATGACAATAGAAGGCCCGGTCTCCCTGGCAAACTGGAATTCCTACGGCGCGTTAGGCCCGTCGCCGGCGCAGGATCCGTATAACGCGTTCCAGTCCTCAACAGCCGTGTATTATGATTATATGCCCGATTACTCAACGAACGAGCCGACTATTTGGCAGGCGTGCATTACACTTGCCATGTTTTCTTTTCTTGCTGACGCGTCATGCCTTGGCGAGCCGACAATCACGCCTACAGCAACCCTGACGCACACGCCGGGAGGGCCCTCCAATACGCCCACCCCGACTGTCACGCCGACGCCTACTGTAACGCCGACCACAGAGCAGGCTTCAGGCGGGATGCTTGACGACTTTGAGGACGGTGAATTTGAGGTTAATAATTTAGGCGGCGGATGGTATGAATACGCTGACCCTGCTGCTTCAAGCGTCTTGAGAACGATAATAAGCGGGGATGTGCCGTCAGGCGGAGGATTGTATTCGGGCAGGATATCAGGAGACGTAAACGGGCCGGCTGCGTCATGGGCCTCAATTGGGGCCGGCACAAACCTGAACGCCGCAGGCACGGCCGAGGACATGAATTCAGCCGAGGGAATAAGGCTTTATATGAAGGGAAACCACGGCACAGGGACAAACGCCGCTTTCAGGATACAGTTAATATCAACCAACATTACGGACTACTCTTTCTGGCGGTATGAGTGGCAGCCCCAGCCCGGATGGACATATGTACAGATACCGTGGAGCGCCTTTGGCTCGCCCGGATGGGGGGACGGGAACGGGCTGACGATTAATCAGGTTTTGTCACAGGTACAGGCAATACAATTCGCCATAGCCGATACAACAGGAGGAGCCGTGTCAAACATAGGGAGCAATTGGTATCTGGATAATATAGAGATATACGGGGCTGCGGCAGCAACCAATACGCCGACAAATACGCCCTACGCGGGCACGCCGACAAACACACCGACTGTTACCGCGACAACCGAAAAGTGCAAACGGTTTCTTGCTTATTATCCTTACTGGATGCCGGGCTACAAGCAGGACAAAATACCGTATGACAGGCTGACCCATATATGCCACGCCTTTGTCCAGCCGCAGGCAAACGGTTCATTGTCAGCTCCTGCCGGGTTTCTTGAGCCCGCGTTAATAACAAACGCGCATGCCGCGGGCGTCAAAGTGCTTGTGTCAATAGGCGGCGCGGATGAGACAGCAAGGCTTAATTTTGTCACCATAGCCGCATCTTCTGCTCTGCGCGCGGCGTTTGCCGACGCTGTTGAGGCGTTTTGCAGGACGCACGGATATGACGGCGCTGACATTGACTGGGAGTTTCCGACAAACGCCGCGGAGAGGGACAATCAGAACCTGCTCATACAGGCTGTGAGGGACAAGTTTAATTCCTCTGCGGCGCCCGCGCCTTCGTGGGAGATAACAATGGCTGTCTCTCCGGGCAACTGGTACGGCCAGTGGAACGACTACAATTATCTCAACAATGTAATAGATTACTATAACCTGATGACTTACGATTTTCACGGAAGCTGGTCGGACCATTCCGGGCATAACGCGCCGCTTTACCGCGGGACAGACCCTTATGACGGCGAAAACTGCGACTGGAGCCATAACTATATGACTGTCACGCGAGGGGTCCCCGCGTCAAAGATGAATTTTGGAGTGCCGTTTTACGGGAGAAACTTTCTCAACTCATCGGTGCTTTACGACAACTGCGGGGGCAACTGCGCTGATGAATACCATAACTACAGCGAGATAGCGCCGCTTATAGGCAATGGCTGGACATACCACTGGGACGCGGGGTCAATGGTGCCGTATCTTACGAGAGACTCGGGCACAGGCGTCCTTTCATATGACGACCCGCAGTCAATACTGAACAAGATGAATTACGCGCTGGCTGAAAAGGGCTACGGCGGGGTATTTATGTGGGATATAAGCGCGGATTATACTGCGGGGACGGGCCAGCCGCTGCTTGACGCCATGTGGCAGGGATACAGCCAGTATTGCGGCATAGCGGTTCCGACAGCGGCTCCAACAATGACTGTAACGCCAAGTTTCACGTTTCAGGTTCCAAGTTTCACGGAAACCGCCACGGCTACAGGAACAAGGACAGGGACGCCGACATCTACACCTTCGGCTACGCTCAGTGTTACACCCTCAGCTACCGGGACGCAGACTCATTCGCCGTCAGGGACGCCAAGTTTTTCGAGTACGCCTACATCAACGATAACGCAGACGCATACAGCCTCGCCTACAGAGACGCCATACGCGGGAACGCCCACGGATACGCCATCCTCCTCCGCCACGGCTACGGCGGATCCTTCGGACACGTTTACGCCAACGTTTACGCCGACCGCGACACCCACGGCCACGCCGTCTTCAACAGAGACAGAGACGCCAGGGCCGAGCGCGACCTTTACTCCGGTGTTTACGGTAACGTTAACTGCGGTTCCTCAGGTTCCAAGCTTTACTGCAACACCTACAAGGACAAGTACTGCGGTTCCAAGTTCCACGTTCCAGGTTCCAAGTTTTACTGCGACGCCTACGCATACAGGAACTGCGACATTCACATTCACGGGGACGCGGACAGTAACACCGACAGTTACAAGGACCGGCACGCCCACTTCTACGCGGACCGCAACGCCTACACCTTATTTAAGCGCGACAACCACGTTTACGCCTACGCCGCTGCCTGAGTCAGAGGTGTTCAGGATTACCAAGGCAGAGCATTATCC
>DSBP01000100.1 GCA_011049465.1 bacterium
CCAAACACCCATGCCCTCCATAAGAGTCGCCGCACTAACACCCGCGCAAGCCTAATCGCGCATATCCACGAGTCTCCGGCTGATCGGGCTCACCGCCGATGTAAATCGGCGAAATTTCTCCGCCGGCCGCCCCGTCCCACCTCCAGCGAAGACAATTTACAATTTGCAATTTGGAATTTGCAAGTGGACGACAAAGAAGGAACGAACCGGTTTTTACCAGATGCTAAACAAGTATTGCCGTAACGTGCAACCATCGCAGGACGGGGCGGGCAGTGGAAAATTTTCCTGATTTAATACCTATAGAAGGTATACGCAACTCCCCACCCCGTCTCGAATCTACAAGCCTGCAGAACAGACCCGCCCGCAATAGTGCGTAAGCCGGGCCGCGTGCATCAGTCTATCGTAAAATCAATAAAATCAGGCCCATGGCAATCAGGGAAATTTCTCCGCTGCCTGTCCCGGCCCACCTCAAGGGAGTCTGAACGCTGTAAAAACCACTATTCACTGCTTTAACTGAAGCGCTAAACTTTTTTAATTTTACTGTTTGATTTCCTGCTTTTCCGGGTGTATAATTATGTCAAGGTTGGATTAAAATCTTGCAAAAGGCAGGAATTTTATGCGGACAAAACATCTTCCCTTACCGGTTTTTTTAGCCGTTATTCTCTCCCTTTTTTACGCGGGCTGTTCGCCAAAAGATTCATCCGGCCCCTCACAGCCCGGCTCCGGCAGCACCCCTGTTTATGGAACAAACACAATAACACCTACTCCCGAAGAAGCTCTTCCGACACCCGCGACGCCACAGCCCGGTTATATTGTCTCTGCTGAGTTTTTCTTTTCAAATTCCGGCACTGATAATCCCGTGTTTCAGGTTCGCGTTAACAATGGCAGCACAGACGGCAACCACGCCTCACTGGTGAGGGTGCTTAACATGTCAAAATCCCTTGCCTGCACCCTTCCGTATGAAAGCGCCTCGTCATCATACAGAATAGACGCGCACAGCGGGGCTCTTGCATATTACAGCGGGGATACCTACAGGGTTGAGGCAACCATACTCGGCTCTGTTTTCCTTGCGCAGTCAGCTGCGCCGGGCAGCGCGTCCATATCAGACTTTGACGCTGTATCAGGCGTCAGCATCACTATGTTGAATGACGGCAACGAGGACAGGATTATTGTATATGACGAGGCTGCTGACTCAATAATATTTGACAAACAGGAACCGGGAGATACTGTTGACAACCCATATACAATACCCTCTTCGGTATTTACCATCGGCAAAAACTACAATGTAACCGCCTTTGTGACAAAGGCGCTCTCACAGTCAGCCTCAGTATTCAGCGGGCTGCACCATTACAGCTATTTCTTCATTTCTTACGCGCATGACAGGTTCTTTGAGAATATCGGGGTTCCTTCACCGACAGTCACATGCACCCTGACCCCTGAACCGCCGTCACCCACATTAACAATCACAGCCACACGCACGCCTGAGCCCTCTTCAACTCCCGAGAACACAGCCACATTCACCCCCTCGCCGTGGCCCACAGACGCTTATGAACCCGACAACACATACCTGCAGGCAAGGGAGCTCAATGCCGGCACAGAAGAAGGCCGTTCGCTTTCCCCTTTTGACGACGAGGACTGGTATAAGATAACAACCACCGGGCCGTCAATTGTAACAATAACCGTCACGGCCCATGACCCGGAATTCTACGCAGGCACATATGTTTACTACTATACGGAAACCGGCGCGCCTTCGCTGAGCCACTACTGGCTTAACACAGGAAACGCGAATATCTCCCCGGCCCATTACTCCCAGTTCCTTGAACCGGGCGTTTACTACATACGGATCGTCTCCGGGTTCGGGCATGTCTTTGGGTATTCCATCACCTGCGGCCTCACGGAATTTACCCCGACTGTCACCCCGACTGTTACCGCCTCTCCATCTGTTACTCCGACACCCACGATGACATACAGCATGGACGCGTATGAACCCAATGATGACGCGCTAAGCGCAACTCTGATTACGATAGGCGTGCCTCAGACACACAGCATCTGGCCTGTTGCCAATAATGACTGGGTTACTTTTGACCTTGATTTTCCAAACCTGGTTTCCGCGGTGATTGACGGCGAGGATAACACCTATTACAAGATAGACCTTTACTGCTGTAACGCGTCTTCGCCCGTGCTGATTGGCAGCGATAACTACTCGGAGTATCCGGGCCATCTGGCGGCAATTCATCCCGTATATACGCCGGGCCCGTATTTTGTAAAAATACAGGGGGATCAATCGTTCTCATATAATATAACAATTCTTTTGGATACCTTCACACCAAGCCCCTCTTCCACAATTACCGCTACTATTACACCGACTTATACCATTACACAAACTCAAACAGCTTCGCCGACTCCCACCTTTTCTCCCACAAATACGCCTAAATGGGAGACAGTTAACACTCACGGCTCATCAACACAGACAAACACAAAAATATCCTCAAACGGCTCTGCCTATTCATACGCGTATCTGCTGAATGGCCCGAACCTTTATGTTGACGGCTCTTTCGCGGGCCAGGCCGAAGCTGCCTATATGGGTTCGCGCTGGCTCCATAAAACAGAGAGCGCCGTATACGCGGCCTATACCGCTCCGTCCACATACCAGCTGTCCGTAAAATCAAGCGCGAACTGGTCCTCCGCAATAGGAGCCTCCCCGGGCGAGGGGTATTTCCCTAATATTTACATTGACGGAAGTACGCCTTATGTCTGCTACGCTGACATGAACAATGTGAATAAAATCGCGGTAAAATATTATAACGGCTCATCCTGGGCAGATTATTCAACGCAGGGAATCTCCGGAAGTGTGGACGCCTTCGGCTTCGGAAACATGCTTGTAATGGACGGGTACAACACTTCAGGGCTCAGGCTTTACGCCGCTTATATAAACGATTCCGATTCAAGAAGGGTATACTGCATATACCACGACGGCTCCGGCTGGGCTGATTTGGGGTCCCCTGTCTTTGATAATGCCGCGGTTGATGTCGACATCTGCGCCGTGGATGATGATAATGTATTTGCCGCGGTCATGAGAAACAACGGTTCGGGCTATGCGGAAATATATGTAAAAAAATACGCTGAAGGCGCGTGGGTTGACGTGGGTTCCGCGCCTGTATTTACAGGCATGGCCACAGTGACATCAAAGAGGAACATTTCAATTCACGCCGTATCCGGGAATGATATATGGCTCCTGTATGAATATACGGGTTACGGGTTCATCGCGGCAAAACACTGGGACGGGGTTTCCTGGAAAAACAGAGGCCCTTCAGGCGGTTTTTATTCCGGCTCATACCCCTCGGCAGCTGTTGTAAACGGGGTTATTCACGCGGGCTTTATTGACGGAACCCTGAACCTGATGCGTGTAATGAAATACGAATAAGGCTGCGGCCTTATGCCGAAAACACAAGCACAGTCCTGTAAACAAGGAACGCGAAAACCCACGCTGTCGTGAGCGAGTAAGCTATATAAAAGAGCGTCCATTTAAGTTCTCCGGCCTCCTTGTGAAAAACGGCGGTAGCCGCTATGCACGGGACGTACAGTAGCACGAATACAAGCAGGGACAATGCCATTGGCAGTGTATAATCCGGATTGGCTTTTAACCGTTCGGTAAGCGTTGACACATCCCCGCCCGTGTCCCCAAGAGCGTATATTGTCCCCATTGTCGACACAACAACCTCTTTTGCCGCCAGCCCGGCTATCAAAGCTACCCCAAGCTTCCAGTCAAAACCAAGCGGCTTTATAACCGGTTCTATTGCCTTGCCTGCCCTGCCCGCGAATGAATGTTCAAGCTGCCGCGCTGCCAGCTCATTTTCAAGGCGGTTTACTGCCTCTTGCCTTTCATCCTCAGGAAGCGAAGCCGCTTCAAGCGCGCTGCCCTCAAATATTTCCGCGCCTGCTGTGTCCTTCGGATAACTGCCCGC
Organism: bacterium; assembly: GCA_011049465.1. GTDB lineage: Bacteria > Oederibacteriota > PGYV01 > PGYV01 > DSBP01 > DSBP01. The sequence goes on from DSBP01000100.1 coordinate 3,966, forward strand.
GAACCATATAATGACTGAAGCCGCAAGAATTACGGTCCCCGCCTTTTTAAGGTACATCCACGCCTTTATCCACATCTGAACAAGAATGGAACCTGCGGTGGGCAGCCTGTAAACAGGGAGTTCCATTACAAACGGCTCTGACTCACCCTTAAAAATTGTGGATTTAAAAAGTTTCGCGGAAAGCGCAGCCACCAGTATTCCGAAAAGATATATTCCAAAAAGCGCGTTGCCGCGCATCCCCTCCGGGATAAAGGCTCCTATTATCAGTATGTATACGGGCAGTTTCGCGCCGCAGCTCATGAAGGGAATTACCATCATGGTCGCGAGCCGGTCCCCCCTGTTTTTAAGCGTCCTGCATGCCATAAAAGCCGGAACAGAACACCCGAACCCCGTTACCATCGGTATAAACGACTTGCCGTGCAGGCCGAGCCTGTGAAACACCTTGTCAACGACAAACGCGGCGCGCGCCATATAACCTGTCGCCTCAAGGAAAGTGAGCCCGAGAAAAAGAAGCAGTATGTTAGGCAGAAAAACAACAACACCTCCCACACCCGCTATTATGCCGTCGGAGATTACTGACCTCAGTTCATTATCAGGCAGGCTATCCTTAACAACAGCGCCGAACCAGGCAAAAAACGACTCAATCCATCCCATAGGCGCCTCTCCGAGTTTAAAGGTAAACTGAAAGAGCATCCACATGATGACAAGAAAAACAGGCAGCCCCAGAAACCTGTTTATCAGGACCGCGTCAATATAATCTGTTATTGACTTTTTTTCCCCAAGAGGCCCTTTTACTGTCTCTTTTACCGCCCCCCTCACAAAAGCATACCTGTCAGAGGCTATCCTTGCCCTCAGTCCCGCTCCCGGCGCATCTTCATTGCCCGCAATCGCGGCCTTCACTACCCTCTCCGTGTTCAGCCAGACAGCCCTGCCTGTCACCTGATTATACACAAGCTGGTCAGCCTCAAGCAGCTTTACGGCCATCCATCTTGCAGGATATTTTTGGGCCAGCTCAGCATCTTCCCTTAATACATTCGAGATACTATCAACCGCGCCCTCAATTTGAAGGTCATAGGACAGCTTGTTTTTTTTAACTATAATGTCCTTCTCATATACCCTTATGATGTGGTCGAGAAGCGAATTGAGCCCCTCCTTTTTCACGGCATTGGTGGGTACTATGTGGCATCCAAAGAGCACCTGAAGCTGTTTTACGTCAATTTCAAGGCCTGACGCCTTTACCTCGTCATACATATTAAGCGCCATTACCATATCCGCCTCAAGCTCCATGAGCTGCGTTGTAAGGTAAAGGTTCCTTTCAAGGTTTGTGCCGTCAACAACATTCACCACAACATCAGGCTTTTCATCTATTATATAATTGCGGGCTATCACCTCCTCAGGCGAATAGGCTGTCAGAGAATATGTGCCGGGAAGGTCCGTAAATGTAATTTTATACCCTTTATACCTGACATACCCCTCGAATTTTTCAACAGTCACTCCGGCCCAGTTTCCCACCTTCATGTGAGCGCCCACAAGCCCGTTAAAAAGCGACGTCTTGCCCGAGTTGGGGTTTCCGGCAAGGGCGGCTTTTATGTGCTTAAGCTTTTCCTTCATGGCGCCGCCCTTTCATTCTGCCTTTACGCTCCCTTTTACCCATGGGCACGCCGTCTCCCATATGCCCGGTAACCTCAACGCTTATACGCGCGGCCTCTTCTTTTCTCAGGGCGAGCAAAAAACCTCTTATCTGAATCTCTATGGGGTCGCCAAGCGGCGCTTTTCTCAGAAATTTAAGATGCGCTCCGGCCACAAGCCCCATGTCAATAAGGCGCATGCCTGTCTCTCCGGATGAATCCACCGAAGTTACGACAGCCTTGTCTCCTCTTTGAAGTTCCGCTAATTTCATGGCATCCTTCTTTCTTTATTTGAGATTTGGTCTCATTTAATTTTTTAAAAAAACCTACACGCACTTATCGCATATTCCCTTTATGACAAGCCCGTGCCCGGTCATTTTAAACCTGTGCTTCCTGCACACCTTTTCCTGCAGCCCCTCAATGCCGCTCTCCTCAAACTCAATTATCCTTCCGCATTTAATGCACAGCATATGGTCATGGTGGTGGTAATCACTCGAATACTCATACATTGTCCTGCCGTCCTTATGCATGCTCTCGTGGACAACACCCGCCGCGGCCAAAAGCGGCACTGTCCTGTAAACCGAGGCCCGGGATACGTTCTTGTTGAGCCTTTTAACGGCCGAATAGAGTTTTTCCGTGTCAAAATGGCCCTTAAGGCTCTTTACCGCCTCTATGACCCTTTTCCGCTCGGACGTGTTTTTCAAGCCTTTCTTTCTTATAAAGTTTTCGAACTTTTCCTGCGCGTCCATAAAAGCCTCTCGTTAATTGAGATTGAGTATCAATATTACAGCCAATATGGAAAAATGTCAAGAAGTTTTTTTAATTACACCTGCGGGCATATGGAACAGGACAAAATCACCGATTTTCCATCTTTTGTTGCCGGGCGTTCAGCCCTTTTTTCTTCTTTTTCTGCCGTATTTTTTTAACTTTTTTACCACTTCCATCACCATCAATTGTTCCGCGCTGTCCATGTCTTCCAGCATAATTCTTAATTTCTTCTCATACCCTCCCTTCTTAAATCTCCCGGCAGGCACACTTCTTGAATAATCAAAAAACTCCTTCAACGGGATGTTCATGGCGTCAGCAAGCTTCCCTATTGTAGCCACGCTCGCCTTTTTCCGGCCGCCCTCGATAAGGCACAGAAAATTGGCTGTTATCCCGGCGCGTTCGCTTAAAATTTCCTGTGTCATCCCTTTTTCCAGGCGCAGTTCCCTGATTCTTTTTCCTATTCCCGCGTATATGTCGCTCATCTTGCCTCCGAAGGCGGATATAATATATTTAATTTTCAAGCAAGTCAATTATAACATTTGGGCGGCAGGATTATTATTGCCCAAAAGAGACATATCATATATTGACTTATGGGCAAATATCGGTATAATTTGTATGGCGGGCAGGAACACTACTGTCCGGGAGGATATATGGAACACAAAAAAAACATCCTTATCGTAGATGATGACCCCGACATACTCGCGGTAACCAAATGCTCCCTTTTGGCAGGAGGTTTTTCGGTTACCGCGGTATCAAGCGGCAGAGAATGCCTGAATGCACTCAAAGAGGGGCCTGCCCCGGACCTTATACTGCTTGACATTTTTCTCAGAGATATTGACGGCCGCCGCATCTTAAATATAATACACAAAGATTCATTAAACAGAAATTTTAAAATAGCGTTATTCACAGCAGCTCAAACAAACACTCCTTCATTGAAAGCCGCATGCTTATCCGCGGACGCGGTGATTGAAAAACCCTTTGACCCTTATGACCTGATAAAAACCGTTTCAAAATTAACCGGACACTGCCGCTAACTCTTTACCTCTTCTTCCAGCACCCTGAAAAATCCGGAAGCGGCTTCTTTTTCAATCCACGGCCTGTGGCCGCAGTTCTTCAGCAGAATGAATTTAAAACCCTTTATTGCCTCTTTAAGCGGCTTTTCAACGCCCTCAGCCGGATGCGGGTCATAGTCTCCGTGAATCGCAGTAACCGGGCATTTGATGTGCCTGCACAGAGACAGCAGCTCGCCGCGCCTCCTCATATCAGAGGCATCTTTCCAGACAGCGTCAAAAATAGCCGCGTTAACGACAGCAGGCGCGCCTGTTTCTTCCATTCCTTTATATGTGTCAGAGCGTGAAAATAGCTCGCCTATGCGCGTTAACACTTTGTCCTTGTCCCTGACAATAGGGTTTCCAATCGAATCAAAGAGAAATTCTATCTCATCCCTCTCCGGCCTGCTCAGCCTCTCCAGCCTTGTTGTCTGCACCTTTGCCGCGTATTTTTCCTCAAACGCGCCGCTGCCTATTATAATAACTTTGCCGGCTATGCCGGGATATTTCGCTGCCGTTATTAACGATAGCCACGCGCCCCAGGAATGGCCTATTATCGTAACAGGCGGAGCAGCCTCTTTTTCAAGAATTTGCGCAAGCTCTTCTGCCTGCTCCTTAACGGAAAGTTTGGACTGGAACGGCTCAATGACAGGGATTTTTACGGACAGATGTTTTGCCACAGGCGCCATCTGGCCCGCAGCGCCCGGCCCTCCGTGTATTACAGCCGCCTTAAAAGGCGGTTCGCCGTATTTCCTGAAATTCATAGCGTCCCTCATTCGCTTTTTTTGTTCACATATACAATTATAGCATCAAACCGCAGTAAGTCAAACAGCCCAGAAACCGCAATAGGAACAATTGAAAAGGCCGTTTAATCCATGTATAATAACGTTATCAACGCGTTAAATACATTCACCCAACGGGTGAGAAGGAGAAAACGGCCCATGAATAGTATA
>DSBP01000156.1 GCA_011049465.1 bacterium
AGGCTCTTTCATATGCTTGAGTACCTCGGAAAAAAACACGCGGTAAGCATCGTAAGTTTTGTGAGGCCGGGCGGGGAAAAAGAGGCTGAAGCCTGCGCCGCGCGATTCAAAGGGCTGATAACCGTCCCGATAACGCGCGGCCGCATCATGCTCAACGCGTTTATCTCCCTCTTTTCCGGCCAATCGGTTAATGAGGGCGCTTACAGAAGCAGGGAGATGAGCGGCGCTGCCGCAGGCGCGGCAGAACTGATTAAGCCCGATATTATTCTTGTCTACAGGCTGAGGATGGCGCAGCACGCGCCCGAAGGCATTCCTGCTGTCATCGATATCGTGGATTCAATGGCGCTTGTGAACAAAAGGCGCGCGCAATATGAGAAAAACCCGCTGATGAAACTTTACTGCGTTATTGACGCGGCAAGGATACTCAAGGCTGAAAAAAAACTGAGAGAACGGTTTAAGGCGGTTATCTTAAACGCGGAAGAGGACGCCGCGTACATAGGGGCCGGTAAAACCACGGTTGTGCCAAACGGCATGCCGCGGCCAAAAAAGGCGGTAAAGAGAGGGCGCAAAGGAGAGGGCGTAACAGCCGGGTTTATGGGAAACATGGCTTATCCGCCGAACGCGGATGCCATGGAATACTTTTTCAAATACATATGGAAAAAAACATCGGATTCTGTTAAAAGTATTAAAATGATAATAGCGGGCGGCCAAAGCAGGGCCGCCGGCCGTCTTATTAAAGGAAGCAAAAATGTCCTTGTCAAAGGGTACGTAAAAGACGCGGTCAGGGAAATATCGGGCTGGGACATGGCCCTGGCGCCGGTGCGTTACGGCGCGGGCAGGCAGAATAAAATACTTGACGCGTGGGCAGCGGGCGTGCCCGTTGTCTCCACTGTTTTCGCGGCAAGGGGCGTGTATGGCAGGGACGGGTATAATATGCTCGTGGCAAAAGACGCGGGAGAGTTCGCGGAAAAGGCCGCGCTTCTGGCGCGTGACAGGCGCCTTGGCCGAAGGCTCGCGGACGGCGGAAGAGAGACCCTGGAAAAATATTTTATCAGGGAGAAATCAGGAGAAAAGATGAATAAAATACTGATGGCAGCGGTAAAAACGAGATGAAGAAAATAATTATCCCCGTACTTATTGTGTTCTGCGCGGCAATGTCTTCATGCACTGCCATGAAAAGACAGGCGGTTGTAAAGGTGCCTGAGACGGTTGACGAGCAAAAAGAGGCTGAAAAGAACGCCGAGGATCATTACAACAAGGGCAGGTTTGAGGATTCCGTGGGGGTCCTGCTCGCCCTGCTTAAAAAAGACCCGGAAAATCCTGTTTACTGGAGCCAATTGGGCAGCGCTTACGCCCAGCTCAGCGCCTACAACTTTTCGGTCGAGGCCTACAAAAAGGCGATAGAACTCGACCCTGCGGATGTCAAGGCGAGGTATAACCTGTCGGTCGTTCATTCCGAGTACGGCTCGAGCGCTGAGGCGATGAAAACCGTGCGCGACGCGCTCAAAATTTCTCCGCGCGACCCCATGCTCCAGGCGAGCTACGGGAACGTGCTCATTGACCAGAACAGGCTTGAGCCCGCCAAACAGGTCTATTCGCAGATAGCCAGGGCAAAGCCGGATTTTGACGTGGCGCATTTTAACCTTGGAGTGATTAATTATAAGGAAAGGAACCTGGACGAGGCTGAGAAAAACTATGAAAATGTCCTGAAAATCAATCCGCGCGATTACGAGGCAAAACAGAACCTGGCCGCCATAAAGATACTTAACGGAGATTTTGAGACAGCGGTAAAATACCTGAAAGATGTCGTGGCCTCAAACCCGGCTGATGACATAGTCCTTTCAAACGCCTATTTTAACATGGGTATCGCCTACCTGCGGCTTAATAAGCACAGGGACGCGCTGAAGGCCTTTGAGACGGTCATATCAATAGAGCCCTGGGACATGGCGGCTTATGTAAACGCCGCCATAATATCAGAGCATCTTGGGATGAAGGACAAGGCGGCAAACTACTGGCAGAGGTACAACAGGCTTCTTCCGGTCAACAAACGCAAGGAAGAGATAAAGAGAAGAATGGAAGGAATGGGGAAAAAGTTTAATGAGGGCGGGAAGCCCGACGGAGCCCAAGAGGGGAAGGGGAAGAAGTGAAGCGGTTTTTGAGTGTTCTTGTCTTTTTATCGGCAGCAGCCGCGGTTTACGGGGTTGACTCCATGATAAACGAGGCAGAGCGGCATATGGAGCAGGGGCGGCACGCTGAGGCTGTCAGGGTGCTGCGCGCGGCTGAGGCAAAGGCGCCGGAAAACAAACTCATGCGGATATATGTTGCGCTCGGCGTAAACTACAGGAAGCTCTCGAGGTATGATGACGCCATCTCTTATTATCAAAAGGCAGCCAAACTGTCGCCGGATATGGCGGACATATATTACAACATAGGGCTGGCCCATTATTACAAAGGCTCGTATAAAAACGCGCTCTCCAATTACGACAGGGCAATAAAGCTCTCTCCCTCATATTCAGAGGCCTATGGCGCCAAGGCAATGGCTTACAGGGACGCGGGATTTACCGACCTTGCGGTAAAGACGATAAATGACGCCATCAAAATAGACCCGAATTACGCGGGCGGCTACAATATTCTCGGCAACTGTTATATGGACAGGGGCTGGACAGAGAGCGCGGTTAATATGTACAGAAAGGCAATTACGCTGAGGCCCGATTATGCCTCGGCGTTTTATAACCTGGGAGTGGCTTATGACGAAGCGGGAAAGTACGCGAGCGCCATAGACGCCTACAACCAGTCAATAAGGCTCAATGATTCGGACGGGGAGGCGCATCACAATCTCGGCATCGCTTATATGAAGGCAGGGGACTATTACAGGGCAATTGACGCTTTTAAGGCGGCGATAAGGTTTGACCCTGAAAATAAAAAGTCATACGAACACCTTGTGGAGAGCCTGCAAAAATCAGGCATCAGCAGGGAAGCGGCAAGGTGGGAACAGGTCATGAAGGAGAGGTTCAGGCGGTGAAGAGGGGGTATTTGTACAGCGGAGTATTTCTGGGCGCGGCAGCCGCAGCCGCGTTTGCCGTTGTTTATACCGTGCCAAAAGACATGCATCTTTATATTCAGGGGATGGCAGGAGGGCTGATAACCGCGCTTATCTATCTCGCGATGGGCAGAAAAATAATAAAGATAACCGGTTATGAAGCCAGAGGCCCGGAAAAATACGCGTATTACCTTGCTGCTGCGCTCGGATTAACAGGTGTCGTGCTTTATACTGCGGGCCGCCTGCCGATACCGCTGTTTAACCCGCTGTTTTTTATCTTTTTTCTGGGCGCGGCCGCTGTTGTTTGCGCGCGCGAATTGCGGGAGCTTATTGAAGGGGCTGTTTTTTTCATTAAAACAGCGGGGGGGGAAGAGGCGCGGTTTAAGGACGCGGTTTTCTTCTCGCTGGTTTCTGTTGTCTTCGCTTATATCACGGCAGCGTGCCTTACGCCCGCTGTTTATTATGACACCCTTGTTTATCACCTGGGCCTGCCTCAGCAGTATCTCGCGGCCGGAAGGATAGAGCCGTCCGCAACAAACTTATTCTCTTTTTTCCCGCAGCTTATGCAGGCAAATTTTTCGCTGATGCTCTCTGTCGGCGGAGAGGCTGCCGTAAAAGTGTTCTGCTTTGTCATGGCGCTTGGGCTGGCCGCGGCATGCGCCGGGCTCTGCTCGGCCGCGGGAGGGTCGGGCCGCGCAGGGGTTATCTTCCTGATAACATCGCCGCTTTTTGTGCTTAACGCGCCAAGGGCCGGCTCGGAACTGCCTCTCGCTTTGTACGCCATATTATCGCTGATTACCCTGATAAAGGCCTTTAAGAACGGCCCGCAAAAATCAGCGGCTCTCATGACAGCGCTGCTGGGAAGTTTTGCCATGGCTGTCAAATATACAGGCGTCATAATATTTGTATTCAACGCGGCCGCGTATATTTTTCTGGCTGCGGCAAAAAAAAGAGGAGCCGCGGCGACGGCGGGTTTTCTTATAATCCCGCTGATTGTGCTTGCGCCGTTTCTGGTATCAAATTACATTGAGACGGGAAACCCGGTATATCCGATGGCAGCGCAGATGTTTAATACGCCGGAGCCGCTTAAAGGCGATGCCGCGGCCTATACCGCGCATGTATCCGGGTTTGGGCCGGGCAAGTCAGCGGTTGATTTCCTGCTCTCGCCCTTCAGGCTTGTCTTTGCGAAAAACATGTTCGGCGGGGACGCCATGGGCCCGCTTTTTATAATAGCTGTAATTTTCGCCGCGGCCGCGGGAATTAAGGGAGCAGGGTTCATACTTGCCTTCATGGTATTCTATTATACAGTGTGGTTTTTTACGGGCCCTGTTCTGAGGTTTTTGCTCCCGTTTGAGGCTGCGGCGTGCTGTCTTGCGGCGTATGGCTTCGCAAGGGCCGGGAAATGGCTCAAATACGCTGCCTTTATACCTCTTGTCGCGGTGCAGGCGCTTTTGTCCGTATATTTTACGGAAAGATACCTTGACCCGCTCAGCCTGAGCCATACAACCAGAAGCGATTATACTGCGTCGAGAGTCTCATACTACGGCGCCGCGGAGTTCGTAAATAAATACACGCCGCGCAATTCGCAAATTCTGATGCTGGGAGACGCGAGGGTGTTCTATATAGACAGAAGGGTAAAAGCATACACTGTGTTTAACACAAGAAAAATGCTTAAGGGGTTCTTTGGCCTGCCTGACGAAAAAGTGGCGGCAGGGCTGGTTTTGACGCAGGCTGATTACCTGATTGTGAACCGGAACGAGGCGGAAAGGCTTAAAGATTCGGGTTTTGAGGATGTTTACGCGGTCATCTCATCGCCGAAGTTTAAAAATGTTATGGACAAAAATTTTAACAGGATATATAGTGATTTAAACTGCGATGTTTACAGCCTCGCGCGGAGGACAAAAAAGTGATTTATCTGGCGATAGGAATATCTTCTTTTATTTTAAGCCTTGTGCTTACGCCGCTGGCCATGAAAGCGGCTGTCAGGTTCGGCATTATGGACAGGCCCGTCACCGGGCTTAAAAAACACAAAAAGCCGGTGCCGTACCTGGGCGGCGTCTCAATATTCATAGCGTTCGCAGTGCCTGTCATTGTTTCAAAACTTATCATTCACCAGGAACTTTACGGCGTGGTGGGGATACTGGCGGGCGCGGCTCTTATGATGATGCTGGGGCTCTTTGACGACATTAAGGGCTTAAGCCCGGCCGTAAAACTTGTATTTCAGTTTATGGCGGCGCTCATCGTGCTCAAGGTGAACCTGCACATTAAATTCATGGACAACAACATATTCAATTACGCGCTCACCATATTGTGGGTCGTGGGAGTCACCAACTCGATAAACCTCATAGACATAATGGACGGGCTCGCGGGCGGCGTTGTTGCCGTTGCGTCCCTGGCTTTTTTTGTCGCGGGAATGCTGGCGGGCAGGATAAACGACATGATACCGGCCATAGCGCTCTTCGGAGCGGTTATGGCATTTCTTGTTTACAACAGGCACCCCGCGAGGATTTACATGGGCGACGCGGGAGCGCTCTTTCTCGGGTTTATGATGGCCGTGCTGGCGCTTAACCAGAGCTACTCGAGGGTAAACTACATAGCGGTTTTAAGCCCTCTGCTCATCCTGGGCGTGCCGCTTTTTGACACGTTCCTCGTTATTTTCGCGAGGCTCAGGAAAGGGCTGCTTCCCATATACGGCTCTGACGACCACCTTGCCCAGCGGCTCGTTATGATAGGGCTCTCAAAGACAAATGCTGTCCGGTTCCTCGTCGGGCTCACGTTTGTCCTGTCAGCGCTTGCCATAACAAGCACTTTTCTCGCCATTAGCGGCGCGCTTGTCCTTTACCTCGGAATCGCCATAGCCGCCATAATGTTCGCGATGCTTGTAATGTCGGTTGACATGAAAAATTACCGTAAAGTCCACCGAAAAAGAAAATGAGGACAATAATAATAGGGGCGGGGTTTGCCGGGCTGACGGCGGCCCGCTTTCTTAAGGATTTTCTTGTGCTGGAAAAGGAGGGAAGGCCCGGAGGGCTGTGCAGGACAGAGGTTAAGGCCGGGTTCACCTTTGACTACACGGGCCATCTGATGCACCTGAGGGATAAAAAAGCCTCCGCGTTCATACTTAAAAACAGCCGTTGTAAAATGCTGAAACTCAACAGAAAATCTTATGTCTTCAGCAGGGGTGTTTATACGGATTACCCCTATCAGACAAACAACCGCGGCCTGCCTCCTGCTGTCATAGCCGAAAATCTTACGGGCCTGCTTGAAGCGGAGCGGATAAAGAAAAAGGATACTCGGGATTTTAAAAGGTGGGCGCTCTCTGTTTTTGGTGGGGGAATATGCAGAAACTTCATCTTTCCCTACAACGGGAAGCTTTGGCGCAGGCCCCTTGAGAAGCTGACGGTAAACTGGATGGGAAGGTTCCTGCCCGGCGCCCGTGTTGAGGATTATGTCAGAGGGCTCGGGGGCAGCTGGAAAAAAGAGGAGGGGTATAATGCCTCTTTTTATTATCCTGAGAGGGGCGGAATTGAGTCGGTGATAAAGGGGCTCGCGCGGGGGCTGGAGAGCCGCATAAGGCTGAACGCCGCGGTAAAGAGGGTTGACCTTAAAAAAAGGGTCGTGTACACGGCCGGTTCCGCGTTTGAATATGACAGGCTCATATCCACGATGCCTCTTAAGGAGCTGGCGCTTATCACGGGGGATAAGCGGCTTGCAGCGGACGCTAAAAAGCTTTCCGCTGTCAGTGTTTACTGCCTTAATGTGGGATATAAGGAGAGGACGAAGCACGGCATGCACTGGATATACGTGCCCGAAAAAAAATATCCCTTTTACAGGGCTGGGTTTCCGTCAAATTTTTCCAAATACAACGCGCCGGAGGGCTGCGCGTCGGCCTTCGCCGAGGTGTCATACAACGCAGCAGAGCCGAAGGGCGTGGAGGCAAAGGTTATAAACGGGCTTCTTGACATGGGCATCATGGAATCAAGGCGCGATATCATGGTAAAGCTTCCGATGCGCCTTAAAGGCGCGTATGTGGTTTATGACAGGGCGCGTGAAGCGGCTGTAAGCGGGATAAAGGCAGAACTCAAGAAACACGGAGTAATAACAGCCAGCCGCTGGGGAAACTGGGAATACTCATCAATGGAGGACGCTGTTATTGAGGGAATGGAAGCCGCAGAAGAGGCGAAAGCGGGAGCTTGATATGTTTTCTCCCGGACAAACCGCGAGTAAAATAAATTTCGCCTTTTAAAACCCCCTGAAATATTATATAATATCTCCGATTTATCGGCCTAATAATAAGCGCGAAGATTTGGAAAAAGTGGTATTATATAATTTATGTGTGCCCGTAGCTCAGTAGGATAGAGCAACAGCCTTCTAAGCTGTGGGTCGGGGGTTCGAATCCCTCCGGGCACGCCAGATTTTTGCCTCCGGCAAAAATCAGAGGAGTCGAGCAGGCGAGAGTAGATTAGGAGATAAGGCGAAGGCTTACAGGAAGAAGATGTCTTTGTAGATTATTAAGTTTTCTTGCGCCCGTAGCTCAGTGGATAGAGCATTGGCCTCCGAAGCCATGCGCGCAGGTTCGATTCCTGCCGGGCGCACCAGATTTTTGCCTTTGGCAAAAATCAGAGGAGTCGAGAAGGCGAGAGTAGATAGTAGATAAGGCAAGGGATTTCAACAACGAAAGGTTTTGTGCCTCCGGCGGAAATGGGGAATGGTGGGTGATCGGGGAGTCGAACCCCGGACCAACTGATTAAGAGTCAGCTGCTCTACCAACTGAGCTAATCACCCGTTTGACTTGTGTCTGTTACGCCTAACTAAAATAACAAATTCCCGGCCTTTTATCAAGGCTTATTTGGGCGATTTTGTATCAGCATGCAAATTCCAAATTGTAAATTGCCTTTACTTGAGGTGGGCCGGGGCAGGCAGCGGAGAAATTTCGCCGATTTACATCGGCGGTGAGCCTGTTCAGATGGAGA
>DSBP01000157.1 GCA_011049465.1 bacterium
ATATATGACTGTCCGCCTTCGGGATATGATACAAACGACATCGGGGATATTACGCACGCTGTTTCTGTTACAGTCGGAGTAATGGTCAGCGTTATTGTTTCAGTTGTGGTCTGTGTCACAGTCATCGTGACCGTCGGCGTTACCGTAAACGAAGGCAGTATCGTCGGCGTGTTTGTCGGCGTATTAAACGTTGTACACGTATCCTCATACCTCCATATAACCGCGTCCCTTACAGTCGCGGCACTCGGATCCGCGTCGGAATGCCCGGTTACGACAAGCCTGTTCTGGCTGTCTATCGCGAGGCACTCTCCCATATCAGGCCCGTTACCGCCGCCGGCGTTATTGTGCGTGACATACCCTCCGTTAAAGGTATTATCAAGGCCTCCTGTGTTGGTAAACCTGAAAATTGCCATGTCAATACCGCGATAGCCTGCCAGCACGTAATTGCCGTTTACATCCTGCCTTATACCTTTTCCCGAAGCGTCAGTTCCCGCGTTATATGCAGTGAATCCTGTAGTATTAAACGAAAAATCCATATCGCCGTTATCCAGTATCCTCCATATAACTACATTCTGCCTGAAGCCCGCGTCATAACTGCTGCCTGATACAACAATTTTGTCATCCATGTCTATAATGACATCCCATCCAATATCAGCGCCGCTTCCTCCCGCGGCATTTGCATGCACCCTGTATCCTGTACCGTTAAATGAAAAATCCAAAGTGCCGTTCGGCAGAATCCGCCATACCGCCATATCCATGCCGGCGTTCCACCTGGAGCCTGATACTACTATCCTGTCATTTTTATCTATCACAACTCCGTAACCCGCGTCATTTCCGCCTGACCCGCCCGCGTTGTGCAGCAGATATCCGTTTGGCGAGTTAAAGGTGGTATCAAGCCCGCCGTCAGGGTTAAACCTGGCGACTGCCATGTCTTTTTCCGTACCATTATTGGCTTCACCTGCTACTACTATTTTTCCGTCTTTATCTATGGCCAGCCCGCCCACAGCCGCCTCAAATCTGTTTGCGCCCGATATATCAAATGTCACGTACCCGTTCGGGCTGCCAAATGATGTGTCAGGCGTGCCGTCAGGGTTAAACCGCCAGACTGCAAAGTCAACCGAAGTCCCCGTCTCCCACTGACCTGCAACCACTATTTTCCCGTCGGCATCTATTACAACGCCGTACCCTATGTCATCGCCGAAGCCCGCGCCGCCGGTTACAAAACCATTTGGTGAATTAAAAGTGGTATCAAGAGTGCCGTTGCTGTTATATCTCCACAAAACCATATCATAATCAGCCGCGCCCATTGACTTGCCTGTCACATATATCTTCCCGTCAGGCGCGATTACATGTGCCAGCGCCTGGTCGTCACCCGCTCCGTCTGCGGCGTTATGGTGCGTGTTAAAACCCGCAGTATTAAATTCATCATCCAAAACCACGCATACTTCCGTACCGGTAAAAGTCGCCGTAGGCGTCAGGGTAGGCGTTGGAACTTCCAAAGTCTCATTCAGCCTGGAGGCATAAACATCATCACTGCCGGCTCCCGGATTTCCGAACCAGGAAACCACCGCGCCGCCGTAGCCGTCTTTGGCTATTGAGGGCTTGTACATATAATAGGAAGCGGCGCACACGGGGTGGCCGTTAAGCCCCCAGTAAAATATCTTGTTCGCGTCCAGCTTTTGTGCGTATATGTGCTGGTGCGTACCGCTGCGCCAGTCTGTCCATGCTATGTAAATATTGTCTGTTGCGTCAACGTCAATTACCGCGTCTGACTGCGCGCCTGGCGCCATGCACACCGGGTGACCGTCAGCCCCCCACTGCAGGGCCCCGCTCGCGTTGAGTTTCTGCGCGTATATGTCGCCGCCGTCAGCTGTTCTGCGGTCGCGCCATACTAAAACCGTAAACCCTCCGCTTAACGCTTTTATTTCCGGCCTGTCCTGTTCGTTTGACACTGTGCACACCGCCCTGCCGCCGGCTGTCCACTGCACAGTGCCTGAAAGGTTATATTTCTGCGCGTATATATCCGGGTTGCCGTTGCGTCTGTCTTCCCACACCGCGACTGCATCCCCGTTGCTGTCTGTTGTTATTTTCGGCGCGAGCTGGTTTAAATTATCTGCAGTAACCTGTATACCGTTGCTCATCCACGCCTGGCTGCCGCCGCTTCCCATGCGCTGTATGTAAATATCCGAGTTTGTCATTCCGTTTCGCATATCCTCCCACACTATATACGCGCCGCCTGAAAAATCCGCGCTTATTTCAGGGCTTGTCTGCTGGTCAGAGGCAGTACAGACAGGATTGCCGTTAACACTCCACTGCCCTGTGCCTGCCGCGTCTGTTTTCTGCGCAAAGATATTGTAGTCTGTCCCGTTTCTGAAATCCATCCAGGTGATAATAAATCCGCCGTCGCTTGAACGCACCACTTTCGGGAACGTCTGCGCATTTACCTCCGAACATATAAGCGCGCCGCTGTTTCCCCAAAGCAGGTTCCAGTTTGCGTCAATACGCTGGGCATAGATATCATAGTTGCCGTTCCGCAAATCCTGCCAGACAACCACAACACCGCCCGCGCCGTCAGGAACAGCGTGGAAATTTGCCTGGTCAGCCGAAGAGTCAGAAACCTGCCATCCGCCGAGCATGTTCATATTAATATCAAAAATCTTACCGTATATTTTTTTGTATGAGCCCATATCCCGCGAATACAAAATTATTGAATTTCCGTTGTTCCCTTTTATAACGAGCGAAGGCCCTTCGTTGTCAGGCGAATCCGCGACCCACGACCCGCACACACCCCAACGGTCAAGGTCAAGTGTGGCCGCGGCCGTAGGTGTAGTAGTCGGCGTTGGTGTTTCGGTAGGGCCGCCTGCGGTTGTGCACACCTCCGCGTTTATTGACCATATCCTGTCTCCGGATGTTCCCGAAGGGAAAGGGTCGGCCCACGGCATGCCATAATCTCCAACCGCGTCCATGCTGTCTCCGGCATTTCCCGTGTCATACGCGGCAAGTATGTTTGCATTCGATATAAAAGCCAGCCAGTAATAACCCGGCAGCAAGCCGCTGTGTGCGACAGGGAAAAAATTCCATACACCTTCAGCCAATACCTGCCCGGAGCTGTAAGCGACAAGGTTGCCCGGCCCGCCTCCTGCCCCTGAATCATCATAAACAGCCACTTTTGCGGAAGCGCCAAATGCGGGTGGCAGAATAAAAAACGAAACACCGGCTAAATCGCCGCCCGGCAGCCATACTTTTGAGGACTTTATCATCCCCGGCATAACACTATCCCCGCTTGCTCCTGCCGTTACCAGCCCGTATGTATCGCAAGTAGTAACGCCGCCGGGTGTATGCGTCTGCGTCGGGGTCATGGTTATTGTCGGGCTGCCAAAATAGCATATTTCAGCGGCAAGTTCCCACTCCCACGAAAGGTCTGTTCCCGCTCCGTAAGGGCTCGGGAAAGAGCCGTAAGTGTTTGCTTTTTGCCTTGTGTTTCCTGTTCCGCTCTTATATCCCACCATGGGCGCTGTGCCGCTCAGCTGAAACGCTATCCAGTAATATCCTTCACTTATATAAGGATATGACGCAAGCTGCATCGCCACCCATCCGGACACTATCGAAGTTTCATATGAAACAGCGAGTAAATCGCCCGGCACTCCTCCGTCATCAGCGTAAAGCGCCATATATCCGCTTCCACCGCCTGCTGATACCACGTTAATGACAAGATTACGCACCTCTCCCTGCGCCAGCCAATACCGCGTGGCATGCAGATCCCCTGACGCTCCGGTTGAGAGCCCGCTCTGGAACTGGTTGCCGTGAAACGCGCATCCAAAAACCTGTTCTGTGACTGTAGCCGTAGGGGTTATCGTCAGTGTGGGAGTAAATGTCACTGTCGGGGTATTCGTAAACGACGGCTGCAGTGTCAGGGTTGTTGTTAAGGTCGGCGTAGGCGGCTCCGGTTCAGCAAGCCTCAAGCGCACAAACCCGTCATAATGGAGGTAATTTGTGTAACTCACTCCGTTGTTGGTTGAAAATCCCGCGTATCCCGCCTCGCCCTGCCATGACGCCTTCTGCAGTGTTGCGTTTCCTGAAACTGTCTGGCCCGCGAGCAGGTACCAGCGGTTTGTGGTAGGGCTGTCAGGCGACCTGAACATTATCTTATGGATGACGCCTTCAGCCATAAATACGGGCGCAGGCAGGTCTTTTTCAAGCCACGTCCCCTTGTTGGTTGTCGGCGCGCCGCTGTTAGGCGCGAAAACGCCTGAAGTGACAGTAACTTTAGCAGCTTCATTATATATAAAGTATTCAAGCACCCCTCCGGGGCTTGACGAGTCAGCATAGAAATAGGCTCCTATCCTGTCAACTTCCCAGCCGCCCGGGCCCGGCATGAATACCTGCATTGCCACGCGGTCATCCGCAGGATCGCCGTTATTGTTGTTGTGCAGGGCAAGCGCCGCGTTCATGTGATACGGGTTGCCCCCGGATGTTCCGTCATTATACTCAATTACCATCAGAGAATGGCTGGTGCTCTCTTCCCATCCCAACCCCAAGTTTGAGAACGCGTAAAATTTCGGGTCGTATTTTCCGTCAGTTGTCCACAGCCTCCAGCCGGGCGTGTTCCCCTCTCTCCATTCCGCGTAATTATTGATTCCCGGGCTGCCTGACGGCTCAATCACAACATAATAATCCCCGGCAGCGAGTGAATATGCGGTGACAGCGCAGGACAACCATCCCACAGCAGCCGGAGTTATTGTTCCTGATGTCAGATATATGCCTGAGGGCATCCCCGCAGCAACGCCCTGTATGCCAATACGGTACTGAGGAGAGCTATTAAGCGCGTTTACGTATGTCCATATCCTGTTTACTGTCTTTGTCCCGCTCTGGGTAAATCTCATGGCTATCCTTCTTTCGGCGCCGTTCAAACGCGCCAATCTCCCGTCTTCCACGGCTGTCCTGTTGCCAACCCACTTATACGCCGGGCAATACGACGCGCTCACTGAATATGAATTTGTATTTGCTGAGCCCGCGGGGAAAGCCGCAGGAAAAGCCCCGTATGTGTGCGCCCCTGTATAACTCGGTACCTGCATTGTTGTGTCATAATTTATAATTACGTTCCCCCCGGAGGAGGACTGAACCGCTATCCAGTAGCGGCCAAGAGGGGCGTAAAATGACCCGGTTAACTCAATGACATTCCAGCCTGCTGATGCCGCTTTTTCCTGGGTCTGGAACAGGAGAGTCCCCGGCACACCTCCGTTGTCCTGGTAAAACGCCATTCTTATTGTGCCGCCGGACGCCGATGAAACATACACCGACAAGCTGAGTATTTCGCCGTCCTCGTGCAATTGATAAAGACTCGCCGCTATTGTTGAGCCGTTCAGGTTTACGCTCCCTGACCCGGTGGAACACGCGCCCATAAACTGCGGTTCAGCGCACTCTGCGGGTGCCGGGATTTCTGTCGGCGTAATTGTCGGCGTCGGAGTGAAAGTAGGCGTCCCGCCAACGGGCGGGTCCGCGCACAAATCACCTCGGAAAAGCTCTTTGCCGTGCACGATATCATCCGCCGCAAAATATATGTAATCACCGGCGGCAGTAAGGCTCGTCGGAAAGGAAGGTTCCGAACCGGGCACAAGGTCAGCCACCATCTTTGTTCCCGCAGGGGTGCCGTCGCTTACCCACAATTCCGTCCCGTGCGTCCCATCATCAGCCTCAAAATATACCCTGCCCTGAAAAGACGTCATGCTGAATATCATTGCAGACATTGGCCCCGGATTTATATCCTTTACCATATATGTCCCTATTTCCGTCCCATCCGTCACCCAGAGTTCATAACCGTTGATCCCGTTGTCAGCGGCAAAAAATACTTTGCCGCCTGATTCAACCATCCTCATGGGGTATGAGCCGTCCATTCCGAGTTTTATGTCCTTTACCATCTGTGTTCCGCCGGCTGTGCCGTCGCTTCTCCACAGCTCCACACCGTTCAGCCCGTCATCCGCCGCAAAGAGAACAATACCGCCCAGGCCCGCGAAATATTCGGGCGAAGAAGAGCCCGAGAGATTAATGTCTTTCACCATCTGTGTTCCGCCGGCTGTGCCGTCTGTGCGCCACAGCTCAATCCCGTTTATGCCGTTATTTGCCGGAAACCACACATATCCGTTATACGAAAACGTTTCAGCCATTGACGCGACCGAATCACCGTTCCCCGGATTGATGTCCAGAATAATATTTGTCCCTCCCGCAGTGCCGTCGCTTATCCACGGTTCCCTGCCGTTTACGCCGTCCAGCGCCGTAAAAAACAAATTGCCGTTAAGCTCCGCGAGCCCGAGCGGCGCGCCGCTGTTCATTCCAAAATCTATGTCCTTTACCATATAAGTATTTCCCGGAGTGCCGTCCGTCACCCATAACTCAACACCGTTTGTGCCGTCGTTTGCGCTGAAAAAGAGCCTGTTCCCGGCAACTGTCCCGTAATCAGGCAATGATCCCGGCATGCCGGGGTTTATGTCCGTCAAAAGGTACGTGCCGCCTTCTGTGCCGTCGCTCCTCCACAGTTCTGTCCCTGTTGTCCCGTCGCCGGCAGAGAACAACAAAAGATTATTCACTATGCCGAGCATTGACGGATGCGAGCTGTCAAACCCGGGCCTTATGTCCTTTACCATCTGTGTTCCGCCGGCTGTGCCGTCGCTCAGCCATAACTCATACCCGCTAACACCGTTATTGGCGCTGAAAAACAGGTTGTCTCCCCATGCAATGAACTGTCCGGGATAGGACGAGGAGCCCGGACCAGTGTGTATATCCTTAACAAGCTCAATACACGGCGTTCCGGCAATAACAGGCGTGGGTGTTATGGTTTCCGTAACCACTGGCGTTATTACAGGCGTATGAGTAACCGTATGAGTAGATGAAATAGTTGCTGTCAGTGTCGGCGTAAAAGTAAACGTGGAAACCGGCGGAAAGCCGGCTGAGCCGCAGCTGTATACAAGCCCCGCAGCCCCGAGATTCGCGCCTGTTCCTCCGTTAACATATGTTGCTCCCGTGAACCTGAATACGGAACTTGCGCAAAGGTTTATTATTCCACCGCCGCCGCCGCCGCCGGTTCTGTTTGACCCTGCCTGGCCCGGCCCGCCTTCCGCATAAAGATGCCCTGCGCCCCATATTTCCTCTGCCTTGATATTAATGGTTCCTCCTGCTCCGCCGCCGCCGCCTGATTGAACCGTCCCCATTAAACCGTCTCCGGTCATATATATGTTTCCGTTCAAAAATACCCTGTGATTCGGCGCGTCTATAACAAGGCACGCTCCGCCCGGGCCGCCCAAACTGTCAAAACCGCCGCCGCCGCCCGAGCCCATATCCTGCGGGTCCGCGGGGTTGTCATTTGCGACGCCGCCTGCTCCTGCTCCGTCGCCTTGGCCCGCGCCTCCTGCTCCGCCATGCCCGCCGCCGCCACCGCCGCGTACGTTAGAGGTTCCTGCTCCGCCGCCGCCCGGGCCCGCGCCGTCCATTCCGGACGCTCCTCCGGCATAACCTTTCCCACTTCCGTTTATTGCGCCTCCCGGCTGAATTATAAAATCACCTTGCATGGTAAAAGTATAATTTCCCTCGATTGTCAGAGTAACCCCGGTGCATATAGTCACACCTGAGTAGGTGCCTTCCGCCGGCGAAGGCCCCAATGTCATATTTGTATCAACATAAAGAAATGTCGCAGAAAAAGCCATTGACGCGCATAAAAACAAAAACAGGCAGGCTGCCGCCGCAAATATTACAACCTTTTTAATTCCCTTTTTTCCCGTTCTCACTCTTCACCCTTCACGCCCTTTTTGGGCAGTAACAAAATCATACTCCTTCATACACTAAAAATATGTGTCCTACTTCACAATATACACCCTCAATAATTCCCGCCTCTTTTCCCTTTCCACATACACAAAATACATTCCCCTGCCCACTATTTTTCCCGTCTCGTTCCTCACATCCCATTCAAAGTCATTCCACCCTGCTGTATATGTGTCGTGCTCCATGCGCCTTACTAATTCC
>DSBP01000210.1 GCA_011049465.1 bacterium
CGGGAACATAGCGATGCATAACAGGGCAGCGGCTGAAATTCTTGGAAAACCCGGAGGGGAAAAAAAGGAACTGATGCTGCCGGAAGGAATGCTGAAAAAGGCCGGAGCGGGATGTGTTATTAAAGACGGTGAATTTACAGTAAAGACAGGTGAAACGGAAAAGACCGTTTTATTTGCCTGTTCTCCGGTAATGGAAAAAGGAGAGGCAATAGCTTCTGTAATAATTATTGTGGACATAACAGGGCGCAAAGGCGCCGAAATAAAGCTGAAAAGGATTATTGAGGACCTTAAGAAGTCCAATGAAGAACTTGAGCGTTTTGCTTATGTGGCCTCTCACGACTTAAAAGAGCCTGTCAGGATGGTGAGTTTATATTCGGAACTGCTCGCGAAAAAACACGGAAAAAAAATGGATGAAGAGGCGGCTGAATACCTGAAATTTGTAACAGAAGGCGCCTCAAGAATGAACAGCCTTATTGACGGGCTGCTTCAGTACGCGCGTTCAGGGAACAAAAAAGCGGGGGACGAAAAAACCGACATGAAACTTATTTTTGAAGGCGTGATAAGCACGCTAAAGCCCAAAATTGAAAGTGTGAACGGGACAGTGGCGCTTGAAACTGAACTCCCGGAAATAAGCGCAGATCCGAGGGAAATGGAGCAGGTTTTTCAGAATCTCATAGGAAACGCGGTTAAGTTTTCCGGGAAAAAACCGCCTGTTGTACGCGTGGGATGCTCTGAAGAAGCGGGGGATTACAGGTTTTATGTCAAAGACAACGGAATAGGAATAGAAGAAACTTACAGGGCAAAAGTATTTGAGATATTTCAGAGGTTAAACGTGAGGGAAGAATACGAAGGGACAGGCGTGGGGCTTGCCATTTGTAAAAAAATAATTGAGTCAGCAGGCGGAAAAATATGGTTTGAATCCGGCGGAGAGGGGAAAGGTTCGGTATTTTATTTCACTATTCCTTCGTGAATAGTTTTAAGGAGGAGAAATTGGACAGACAATACTGGGACAGCAAAGCGGTGAATTACAATGATGAGATATTCAGTTCAATACACAGCGACATGGGCGGCAAGATAAGGAAAATTATCAGGAAATACGGTTCAAGAAAGAAAACAGCATGTGATTTCGGATGCGGAATAGGGCTGTATCTTCCCGAATTAAGCTTACGGTTTAAAACAGTGCATGCTTTTGATTTATCTCCGGAGCTGATAAAAAGGGCAAAAGAGAGGATGAAAAACACCGGAAACATTACATACAGGCCCGTGGATCTTTCCTGCAGGAGCCTAAGGCTGCCAAAGGCGGATTTTGGCGCGCTTACCAATGTCCTTATAATGGAAAACAGTTATGTGAGAAAAGCGATTTTAAAAAATGTGTTCAAGAGCCTTAATCCGGGCGCTCTTCTTTTTGCTGTTGTTCCGTCACTCGAATCTGTCCTTTATGTAAATTCGAGGCTGTTTGAATGGAATATAAGGGATGGAATCAAACAGGATGAAGCTGTTGATAA
The DNA here is from genome assembly GCA_011049465.1 of bacterium. GTDB lineage: Bacteria > Oederibacteriota > PGYV01 > PGYV01 > DSBP01 > DSBP01. The sequence goes on from DSBP01000210.1 coordinate 1,506, forward strand.
AGGGCTTCGTTCCGCGCACGCGGGAAAAGGCTCTGTTTCCAACGGGCTGATAAATATAGACAATATTACCACCAAGCATTACCTGAAAGAAGAGCTGGAACTGTTTTTTAAAGGAGCGGGTTTTAAGATAATTAATATGGATAAAATAGAGTATTCGTGGAAAACCGAGTTTGAGTCGCCGCCAAAATGGATGCGCGCGCCGTATCCGTGGGACTGGATGGCTGTATGCGAAAAGCCCGCGAATGGAAAAGGAAGCGGTTAATGGAGGAGCAGGAATTTGACGAAGCGCAGTTTTTAAGGATAAACCCGGAGGAGCAGGAAAGTTTTTTTGATAAAAAGAGGAAAAGGGAAAGCCCGCTCGTTTTCACCATAAAAGTAATAATGCTGATAGTTAGTGTCTTTAATATATTTGTTTTTACCGCATATTACAGGGGAGTGCTGTCACGCGCGCACAGGTACGCGGATACGGACAAAGACGGAGTTATTAATATGCGGGACAATGATATTGACGGGGACTCCATACCGAATATGAAAGACCCTGACGCGAACGGCAGCGGCAGGCCAAATACCGAAGACATGCTGCGCGCAGCGCGCGGTATGATAGGAATGCCTTATGAACAGCTTATGGGAGCGCATAAAAACATAGGTTTTAAACTCGGGGGAATTGTCTGTATTGACCTGGTAAACCTTGCCTACGAGAAAGCGGGAATATACTTTGAGCGGGAATTGAGAAAGTTTTACAAGCAAAAACCGTATTACTTTTCGTATAGAAAGTGGAACAACCCTTACGACCCTGATTTTGCGCGCAGGGTCAGAAATTTCAGGGCTTACTGCAGGGGGAAGGGGTTTTTGCTGAAAAAAGGCGAGCCGCTTCAGCCGGGAGACCTTGTTATATTCGGGCAGGGGCATATAGCCATCATAGAAAAAGTAAAAGGGGATGATTATACGGTTATTGAGGCATCCGGAAAAAAGTATTTTACGATGCGGGCTTCAAAGAAGGATATTTATGAACGAAGCCTTGAGCGCTACGGAGACGCGGTTTACGCCAGAATAAGATATGAATGAAGCTGATAACTGAAAACTGAAAGTTTATAGCTGAGACATATGTTTAGGCCTTAATAAGAATAAGAATATGAATTTCTAATTATAATTAACCGGTTTCACCTGTATATCGTTGATTCTATTATAATTTCAACACGCCTGTTTTTTAGCCTGCCTTCGGGCGTATTATTCGGCGCTATAGGCTGCTTCTCACCGTATCCTGCGGTATTTATGCGGCCACCGTCCATTGAGAGAAGGTTGACCATAAAGAATTTAACCGCGTCAGCGCGCGCTTTTGAGAGCTCTTTATTTGTCCTGTAAAGGCCGCCTGAGGGCTGAAGGTTGTCCGTGTGGCCGGCAACAGTGATTTTAGAATCGGGGTTTTCTTCGATTACTTTTTTCATCTCTTTAAGGATTCCGTAAGCGGATATTTTAACATCGGCTTTTCCCAGGTCAAACAGCGCGTCAGAGGCAAAGGAGAGTTTTATTTCTTTAAGCAGTACAACCTGAGCCTTTGCAGGGGTCTGGCCCTTGTTGCCGAGATTGTCCGTTGATGACAGGCTGTAATAGTATATTTCGCCCGTTGTTACATATTCCCCGCTGCTGCCTTTGCCGTCCCAAACAAACGAGGCTGGCGGCGGGCCGTTTCCGCCGGTTGTAAAGAAGGGTTTTTTGTTTTTATCCCAGACAATAAGCTGCCACTTTGCGACGCCGTTTCTGTCATCCGCAGACAGCGCTATGGTTGAAGGTATTAAAAGCGCGTCGTTTTGCCCCGGCCGCAGCAGCTGCGGCTGAGCGTCTATGCGCATAACCGGAGGGGTATTGTCTATCTCAACGGATACAGGCGCGGATGAGGAGGTGCCGTTTTCATAATTTGCGGTAAGGACAGCCCAATAAACGCCGTCAGCAAGGACACCCGCGTCCCCGCGTCCGCCCCATATTACATTTTGCGCGGACAAATCTTTGATTTCAACAGATGCTGCCTGCAGCCCGAGGGAGTCGTTGATTTTAATATGGGCGGATTTAAGTTTGTCTTTGGATTTAAAGAGAGGAGTAAACGCCGCGTCATCCATATATTTGTCGTTATTTGGAGAAAAAACAGAAGGATTAACCTGAAGGGATACAGGCGGGGTTCCCCAGCTGTAATTCAGCGAGAAGCGGTGTGTCATTCCCAGTTCTTCATAGCGTATGAAAGCATAGTCAAAACCGATTCCCTGCCATTTTACGCCCGCGCCGAAAGAGGGCTGGTCAAAGGCGCCGAGTTTATACCCAAAACGCAGCGCTACAGTATCATATATCCAGTACTCGGCGCCCAAAGAATAAAGGTTGTCATAATCAAGCTGCAGTATTATCTGGGCGGACAGCAAAAGAGTACCGTCAAACATCGCAAACGAGTCGGATATTCCTGTTTTAAGAATTCTGGGCGGCTCAAACGCGGCGTTTTCAAGCTTGAGTTCCGAGCCGAAATTTGAAAGGACGAGCCCCAGTTTTACGGAGTGGCCGTGCATAAAGCTTTTGTACATAAGCCCGATATCGGTTGTTATTCCTGCTCCGCTTGAAGTATCAATATTTTCAGAGGTAACTTTTACCGACGCTCCTGCAGAGAGGTAGTCTTTTATATCAAGGCCGTAAGCCAGTATAACGGAGTAGTTAAAAGGGGCAAATTTATGGTGTTTGTAAAGGGAAAAATCAGGTTCAGGGGTATCAAGGAAACCATCGGGAAGGGACGATGTTTTGTCCATTTCATCAACCTGAAACCAGGCAAAGGCAAATCCGAGCCTGCCAAGGTCAGTATAAGGGACAGGAGCGACAAGCGCGAGGTATTCATAGTTAATTCCCTGAAACCAGCTTATGTGTGAAAGCTGTACCTCAAATCCTGTCACAGATACAAGGCCGGCAGGGTTGTAATAGAGGCCATAGGTGCCGTCTGAGACGGCTGTAAATGCCTCTCCCATTCCTGCGGCACGGGCAAAAGGCGGTATTTTAAGAAAATTTGAGCTTGTTGTGCCTACAAGCTCAACACCGGCAAAAAGGCCGGGTATAAACAGCACCAGAAAAATTGGGATAAATACAATAACCCTTCTCAAATGCGCCTCCTTAAAGTATATATATAATTATATAGTAATTTATTATTATTTCAACAAAAATTTCAACAAAAATTTATTGACAAATAACCTTACTGGGCGTAAAATAAAATGTAAAAATAAAAAAATGAGGGTGAAAAATGAGCGATGAGTTTTCAAGGCTTCGGGAAGCTTTAAAGAAAGTTGATTTTTTCTATTCTTTAAGCATGGGCTATCTGGACGAATTGATTCGCGCGCTGAAAAAGAGAAAAGCAGCCAAGGGAGAGGAACTTATAAAGCAGGGGGAAATAGGGGATAAGTTCTATCTGATTTCTACGGGAGAGGTTTCGGTCTATGTAAAAAAAGGCGGGTTTGGCAGCCCGAAAAAGGTTGCCACTCTCGGGCCGGGCGATTTTTTCGGCGAGATGGCCCTGATAACCGATCTTCCAAGAGCGGCAACAGTCATCGCCGAAGAACCAAGTGAGTTTTTTGTTTTATACAAGAGGGATTTTAAAAAAATACTTATGTCAAACCCAAAAATCGCCGCCATTATTAATGATGTACTTTCAAAAAGAAGGGCAAGCAACAGATAGAAAACAGAAAAATTCCGGCAGGATATAACAGCGGATATTTTTGGCGAAACGCGCATGTTTCGCAATATAAAATGGTTTTTTGGAGCAAACGGTATTTATTAAAAAGAAAGTAAAATCAGGAAGGAGCAGAATAAATGGCAGATACTCTGGCGGTAAAAGGAGAGGCAATCAACAAGGTGTTTGAGGGTGTTGAACAATCCATACAGGACGCTATGCTGACATCCATTGAGTTTTACGGAAAGGAAAAGTCAGACAGCGGGAACAAGATAGAGGATGTTGTAAAGGTAAATAAATTACGCACATCATACAACGCGCTCGTTACTTTTCTTATTACAGAGAGGCTGAATAAATTAAACAAGAACCAGAAGCTTTTTTTAACCACAGGCGCGCTTGCGGATTATGTGGAAATAGACGGAAAACGCATAGAGCTTCTTGATTCCGCGCTTTACAGCGGGCTTCTGGAAAATTTCGACAAAAAGGAGCAAACCGTTTTTTCCGAAGCTGTCTTCTCAACCCTTGACAAGATGAAGGCTCTTGCGGAGGGAAGGCTTGAGCTGATTGATACTTCGGGAAAAAAGAAACGGTCAAAGACAGACGGAGTTGACCCCAAAAAGAAAAAGGCGGAGCTTGAGTGGAAAAGAAATGACGCTGTTAAGGCCGGAGCGAATTTAACAAGGACGCTGTCTCCTTGTTTTGAAAAAATAGCGGCTCTGGACCCTGCAAAGCTGAAATCAATCAAGCTGAACTATGACGCGCTTGTAAAGTATTTTAATATTCTGCAGAAAGGCGCAAAACTCAATCCCGAAGAGAAAAAACTCAAGGATGCCTTCGGCCCCAAGATAGACCCGATAGCGAAGATGACCCTTGATTTTTTAAAGGTTTACGGCGAGATGTTTCAGAGGTCAACGGAAGGGATTGTTTCCTTAAAGGAAAAGTTTGATGAGATTAAGGAAAAGGATGAAGAACTTGTTAAGGTGGGGCTTGTCGCGGCTGCCGAGGAAAATTCAAAAGTGGATTCCTTTAAGTCCGAGCACGTGGATATCATAAAAAGGGACATATCAATCATCAATTCTTTTATTGTAAGCGCGGCTGAAAAACACTCAAACAGGGTGCCCTTTTCCGGCGCCAGGATAATGCTCAACTCGCAGATTCCCGATATATCGAAGGCAATGGAACATTATGTGGCGACGCCGGGAAAGGTTGTTGAATCGCTGAAAAAAGCACTTTCAATTCATACAAACGCGTTTCCGCTTGATGATGACGGCAATTACATCATACCCCCTATTTTAATAGAACCCATAAGGAACTATGTTGATTTTCTTGAGGACAGGTTCATAATGGGAGTATTGAGCGGAGAGCCGGGTAAAAAGGGCGCCAACATATCATTTACGCCCGTTGATTTCCAGGTGATGAGGGCAATCGGAATGTATCTCGCCAAGGACCCTATATACGACTACCGCGGCGAGATAAACGAGGGGACATTTATGGGGGATTATACAGGGAAGATAGAAAAAAAGGCGCAGGTTAAATGGACCGGCGAGGAAAAAAAGATGAACATGGTCATGTCAGCAGAGCTTGTTGACGCGGCCTCCCGCGATGACGCGGTCAACAACTACATGGACTTTGTCTACAATGTAATGAACGGGCTGGGGCCGCCGCCAAAGATGTCAAAAAGAAGGATAAACATACTGCTGCGGTACGCGACAATAGTATCGGTGGAAAACAACGTAAAGATACTTCTTCAGTATGTTGCGCAGTCAGAGCCGACAGAGGTGAGGGATACGATACTCAAGTACACAAACAGAAGCTATGACACGGCAAAAGAGATGGTAAGGAAGATTGTAAAAGAAGACGCGATGGTGCAGAGGGTATTGGGCTCTAACCCTGACCATATAATAGCAAGGATATTTGTCTGATTCACAAAGCCGGAAAAGCCGTTTTACATCAATTTCCGGTTATATCATAAGTTGTTTCTTTAAACTCAAGAACTTTTGTTATGTGGCCTGTGCCGGAGACAGCCGGGTTCAGACGCAGTGCCTGCGCTATGAGGCCGGCACCTTCATTATCCCTTCCCGTATCAATATAAAGCCTGCCGAGATTCAGCAGGGCAAGCGCATTATTAGGATGCAGCTCAAGCGATTTTAACAGGTATTTCTCCGCTCTTCCGGATTCCCCGAGCGATTTGTTGATTACACCAAGGTTGTATAATATATCCGCCGAGTAAGGGTAAATATCCAGCGCGGGCATAAAACCTTTAATGGATTTTTCCGTGTCGTTCTTGTAAAAAAAATGGAGCCCCGCGCCTGCTGCCGCGGCAAAGTCCTTTTTGTTAATCTCAAGCGCCCTCAAGTAATAGGCTCCTGCCATAGGCGAGTTTATCAGGTTTTCTTTGACCGCCTGTCCTGAATAGAAATTTGCCGATATTGGCTTAATATTTAAAGCAAGGGCCCCAAGAGAAAGAAGAGCCGCGGCCAAAAAGACAAGTGTTGAAGCGCGGAGCGGAGTTTCCGACCCCGCGGGTTCAGGCGTGCCCGGCACCGCATATAACAATCCCGCGCAGATAAAAAAGAGCGCGGCAGAGGGCATTGAAAACAGGGGGAAATTAAAGAATGAGCAGATGAGAATAAAAGCCATTCCCGATATAAGAGCCAGGGAAAATATGTAATCTCCGGAACCAATACGTGCGGAAAACCTGTCAAAACGCGCGAAGAGCGTTATTACAAAAAAGAGGAAAAGCACAAGGCCGATGAGCCCGTATTCAGCGGAGAGCTGTATATAGTCATTATGCGTATAAGAGGTTTTAATC
>DSBP01000309.1 GCA_011049465.1 bacterium
AGCCTAATCGCGCATATTCACGAGTCTCCATTTGAACAGGCTCACCGCCGATGTAAATCGGCGAAATTTCTCCGCCAGCCGCCCCAGCCCACCTCCAGTACGGCAATCAATTTTTCCTTATTGACACTTTCGCTGTTTTAATCTATACTTTTTATATTAAAAATCCCATATAAATATACGGGAAATAAAACTTTTTTAATAACACGGAGAACAACTATGCCTAAAAGGACTTATCAGCCTCACAGGAAGAGGGCTAAAAAGAAACACGGTTTTTTAAAGAGAATGTCTTCCAGCACAGGTAAAAATATCATAAATAAAAGAAGGCGCAAAGGAAGGCATAAACTGACTAAGGTTTAGCGCCTTATTAAGGAGATTTAATATCGCAAGAAACTCCCCAAAAACAAGGGATATCCGTTATATTCTTAAAAACGGGATAAAGAAATCCAATCAGTATTTTGCGGTTTATACTTTGAAAAATGCGGAAATCAGGGAACCGCGGCTCTTTGCGGCAAACCTGGCAAAAAAAGCCGTAAAAAAAGCAAGCGCGCGGAATCTTTACAAGAGAAGGATAAAGGCTGTTTTCGCGAAACATAAGGGCTTATTCGGGCAGGTCGATGTCCTGATAATGCCCAGGCCGGGCATTGCAGGGCTTTTGACTTTCGCGGAAATCGAGGAAAACCTCCTGCGCCTTTTTCCAAAAAGGGACAAATAATGAAGACCGTATTAACAGGATTGATCGGCATCTATCAGCGGGTTATTTCGCCTTTGCTTCCCCGCTCATGCAGGTTTTATCCGACCTGCTCGGAATATTCAAAACAGGCTATTATTAAGCACGGGGCGCTCAAAGGCTCCTTCGTTTCCTTAAAACGTATAGTAAAATGCAATCCCTGGCATCCCGGCGGCATTGACCATGTCAAATAACCCGCACGGAAAAGCACGGGCAAATAAAAATCCCCGGGCCAAGGCCCGGGGTATTAGCAACAGCGGAATAAACTTTGAATAAAGGAGCTTTATAATGAATGAATCAAAGAGGCTGATAACTTTTATAGTCCTGTCCGGCATTATCCTTTTCGGCTTTAATCTAATCTTTCCGCCTTCAAAATCCGGCAAGCCTTCACGGCAGGAAAGCCCGGTATCATCCTCTCCGGCTCCGGCAAAAACAGAAGCAGCCTCCCCTTCTTCCGACAGATTAAAAACATCCGCGCCCGCGCAAAAAACCCAGGAAATCAGGACCATAGAGGAAAAGCTGGTTGCGGTAGAGACCGGGCTTTACACGGCCACGTTTGCCACCATAGGCGCAACGCTGAAAAGTTTTGCCTTAAAGGCGTACACAGATTCTTTTGACAAAAAATCCGGCGACCCCATCGAACTCATCCCGAACAAAGCCTCATACACATATCTTGCTTTTTCAATTCCCGGCTATGACCTTGAAAACTCAGCGTGGGATTTTACCGGCAGGACAGAAAAAGACGGGGAAACAAAACTTGTCTTTTCCTCAAGAATCAGGCAGGGCGTAACCGCGGAACGGACTTATACGCTCCGGGATGACAGCTATCTTATTTCTTCGGATATAAAAATCATCAATAATTCCGGCGTGCCCGCGGTTTTCAAGGACATGGCCTATTCATGGGGCCCTAACATTCACAGGCTTCCGGCTGATACGCTCAGAGAAAAAGTCGGTTTTTTCCATTACAACAGGGTCTATTACCCTGTTCTTAAAAACAAATCCAAACACAAGGAAATCAACCTGAAAATACAGGAAGAGAGAATAACAACCCTGGCCGAAAAACCCGAATGGGTTGTCTTTAAGGACATGTACTTTGTCACCTCCTTTCTTTTTAACGCGCTCACAGACTACAAGGAAATACAGATTAAAGAGACCCCCGGAGGTTTCGCGTTTTTAACAGTAAACCTTAAAGATGTTCTTATTGAGCCGGGCGCTTCCGAATCATTTAAAATAGACTCTTATATCGGCCCGCAGGAATACAAAAAGCTCAAAAAACACGGAATGCAGGCCGCAATCGACCTTGGCTGGATTAAATTTCTCGGCGTATGGATGTTTTATGGCATGGACTTCCTTTACAGCATCACCAATAATTACGGGGTCGCCATCATCCTTCTTACCATACTTATCAGAGGGCTTCTCTGGTATCCCTCCCAGAAGAGCTATAAGCACATGAAGGAAACCCAGAAAAAAATGAATGTAATAAAACCCCGCATGGAAACCCTGAAAAAAATATACAAAGATGACTCCAAAAAGATGAACGAGGAGATGATGAAGCTCTACCAGGAGTACAAAATCAACCCCTTTGGCGGGTGCCTGCCCATGCTGCTGCAGCTGCCTATTTTTATCGCGCTTTACCAGACTCTTGTCTCAATGGTTGAGCTGAAGGGCGCCTCTTTCGCCTTCTGGCTCAAGGACCTCTCAATACCCGACCCGCTTTATATTCTTCCCTTCTTTATGGGCACGACCATGTTTATACAGACAAAAATGTCACAGACAATGTCTCCGTCTCCTGAGGCAGAAACACAGCAGAAGATACTGCTCTTTGGAATGCCCATATTCCTTACCTTTCTTTCCTTTAACTGGCCGTCAGGGCTTCTGCTTTACTGGAGCGTATCAAACCTGCTTGGAATACTTCAGCAGTTTTTTGTAAATAAAAGCAAGTAGCGGAGGGAAAAATGGAAACCGTAAAAAAAACCGCTTCCACCATCTCGGAAGCGGTCAGGGAATTTTTAAACGAAAACAATACAGAGCTCTCTTCTGTTTACGTTAATTTACTAAGCGAAAAAGTTTTTACCGACAAAAAGGAATTCACGGTTGAACTCTCTGTACGCGTCAACAACGGCCAGAGGCCGCCTCCCCCGCCGGAGGTTGACATGGAATACGCCAAAGATATACTCAGCGGATTGCTTACCCACATGAAGTTTACCGGTTTTCAGATAGAAACGCCCCCGGAAAACGGAATTAAAACCCTTAAGATTAACGTTCCCGGAAAAGACGGCCTTCTCATAGGAAAAAACGGCAGAAACATCCTGTCAATGCAGTATATTCTCTCATCAGCGCTGGAAAAAAAATTCAGGCGCCACACGCCGGTTTTGATTGATATTGATTCTTACCGGTCAAAACGGGCGGCATACTTAAAAAATACTGCCGCCGCCATGTGCCAAAAAGCAAAAGAAGAACAGTGTGAGATAATAACAGAACTGCTTCCTTCTTACGAAAGAAAACTGATACACGAGGAGCTGAGCGGTGATGACTCAATCAAGACTTTCAGCGCGGGAAAAGGCCCCTACAAGAAAGTAGTCATTACAGCCCTGCTGTAAAAAATGGATAACGACACAATAACAGCGCCCGCGACTTTTCCTTCCCTGTCCGCCATCGGCGTCATAAGAATATCGGGCGGCAAAACACGCGGGATTATGTCTTCAATATTCACTCTGAAAAACGGCAAAAAACCGGATTTTCCCCACCGCTCTTCGGTCAGGGGTTTAATTGCCGGCAGTTCCGGGATAATCGACGAAGCAGTGGCTGTTTTTTACGAGTCTCCACGCTCTTACACGGGGGAAGATATGGCTGAAATTTCCTGCCACGGAAACCCGTTTATTGTGTCAGCTATCACCTCCCTAATATGCAGCAAAGGCGGGCGCATTGCGTCCCCCGGAGAATTTACAAAACGCGCTTTCTTAAACGGAAAAATGGACCTCTCCGCAGCTGAAGCGGTCAAAGATATTATTTCCGCCGAAAACAAGACGGCCCTTAAGCTGGCACTGTCTCAGCTTCTCGGTTCAGAGAACAGGGCTGTCAGCGCGCTGAGGGAAAAACTTCTCAGCCTTATGTCTGAAATATCAGCGGCAATCGAGTTTCCCGAAGATGCCGCGGCTGAAACAGGCTCTTTTGCGCCTGCCTCCGCAATGGATGATTTAAGGGAACGGCTTCTCGTACTTGCAGATATCGCGGGCCGCGGCGCCATGCTTAAAAACGGCATCAGAACCGTTATTATCGGCAGGCCCAACTCGGGTAAATCAAGCCTTTTAAACGCGCTTGCCGGCACTCAGCGCGCAATAGTGACTCCTTCCCCCGGAACAACCAGGGATATTATAGAAGTTCCGGTTGAGATTGACGGGCTTCCTTTCAAGCTTGTTGATACCGCTGGAATAAGGGAATCCTCAGATGCCGCGGAAATAGAAGGCGTCCGCCTCGCGAAAAAAGCCGCGGCCGAAGCAGATATAGCGCTTGTTCTTATAGACGCCGGCTCCTCCATAGACACGGAACACAACAGCGCTCTTTTTAACCTCGCGGACAGCAGGCGGTCAATAGCCGTGGTAAATAAAACCGACCTGAATCCGGCATTTAACCCCAAAGATATAGAAAAACTGGCCGGTTTCAGCGGGCCCGTCGCCCTTGTCTCTGCCCTGAAAAAAACCGGCCTTGACAGCTTAACAAACACAATAAAAAGTATTATAATGGGGACAGATGCCGCTTTCCCCGTTAATGACATTGTAATAACGAATCTGAGGCACAAAGAAGCTCTTTTAAAAGCAGCGCAGTCCCTTGGATCCGCTGTCACCGCCCTTAAAAACAGCGCGCCGGTGGAGCCGCAGCTCGAGCTTGTTTTCGCGGACTTAAAGGAAGCCGCTTCATTTCTCGGGGAAATAACAGGAGCCATAACAGATGAGAACCTTCTTGAAAAAATCTTCGCAGATTTTTGCATAGGAAAATAAAATGAAAAAAAGAATTCTTTTGGCGGTTTTGTCCGCGGCTGTTCTCGCGCTTGTAATCTTTGTTTTGCTGGCGCGGCCCGCGAAAACGCGCGACAGCCTCCAGGCGGGCGAAAGCTTTGAGGATTTCATCGTGGCTGTAAAAAACGCGAGCCCTTTAACGCTTAAAGACTTTACGGGAAAAGGCTCCTTAATACTGGCCTTTACCGACAACAGCGCTCAGTCAAAAAAATTCCTGGAACGCCTTGAATCAGGAATTCTGTCTCTTAAGGAAGACGGCAGGGCTTTTATGTGCTTTCTTGTAACCAGGGCCGGAGCGCACGCGGTTATAGAAGAAAAAACATCCAGCCCGCCGCTCATGTACAGGATGCCCTATTCCAGAATTCCTGCCATATACAGCACGCTCTCCTTCCCCCTTATTATTCACATCGGAAAAGACGGGCATATCAAGCTTGTTTACAGCGGGTATTCCCCCACTATGTTCTCCGATATTTCCGACAGCCTGAAAGACAATAAATGAATACGCGCGCCGATAAAGTATTGAGGCTCGCGCTGCTTTTGTCGTTTATTCTCGGCGCTCCGGGCCTTTTGATGACCATAGATGCCTTTTATAAGCGCCTGTCCGTCGAAGCTGCCGCGGGCCAGGCGGAATACCTTAAGCACATGCCGTTTTTCATAGAAAACAACTCCGCTGTTTCCGCTCCTGTTTACCACAAAAACCTCACGCTGGAAAATTACGGCATATTAAGCGGAAAAATATACGGTTCCTTGTATGATTCCAGGCCATCGCTGAAAGAGGCCCGCATTGCAATAAACAGGGGCTATGCGGGCCTGTCCGTTTCCGTTATACTTGACGCGCGGGTGAGAAGATGAAGAAAAAAAAACCGCTTTTAATTCCTGCAATAGCACTGCTGTCATTGTTTAGCCAGCTTGCCTTCGCGGTATTCTTTGTGCGCCATCAGGATTTTGACAGGTTTGTCTTTATCAGCCGGGAGATAAACTCATTTGCGGGGCTTGCGATTGAGCTGGAAAAGAACTATCTGGATTATACTAAAGGCCCGTCATCATCCATATTCCTGCTTGAATCCATAGACATAAACAGCGTCCTCATAAAAGAACACCACGACAGAGCCGTGGCTGTTTTCAAAGATTCCTCGCTTTCACTTAATTTTTACCCGTCAGATATAAGCGCGCGGCGCAGGTCTTCTTTTGTTTTCACGGGAATAAACAACGCTGAATTCAGGGACTCAGGCGGGGTTCTTTTCCTTGATATTCACATAAGAAAAGAGTCTTTTACGGCCGCATATCACATAACACCTCTTTATACCCGGATGCCCCGGGCACGGAGAATATAATGCCTGCCGCAAAACATTTTTTTATTCTTTTTCTCATCTGCAATAATATCCTCATTTTTTTTGCCGGGGTTTATCTTCAGGCCAAAGCCTCTTTTGAGCACGATGAGCTTGTCATATCATGCACCCTTGATTCGGCGCTTCCTGTTGCGCTCCAGGCATTCGAAGACCGGCAGGCTCCGGATTCCGTAAAAGGCAGTGTTGAGGTTAACAATAGAACCGCTGTTTACACCGCGGAAAAGACGCCTGACAACAGGCTTTATCTGAGAGTAACCGTTGATTCGGGGAATAAGGAACATGTACGAGAATATATAATCAATCATCTGTAAACAAAAAGATTGTCCCTGTGCACAACCTCTTCATAAAAACCTTCCTTCATTATTTCTTTAATATCGGTGTTTTTTTTGCCTTTTATCCTGCTCAAAACATCCGAGGAATAATTTACAATGCCTTTTGCCAACTTTCTCCCGCCGCTGCCTGTTATGTCAACAGCATCGCCGAACTTAAAAACCCCTGTAACCGAGGAGATTCCGACGGCAAGCAGGCTTCGCCCCTTTTCAAGAATAGCCTCCTCAGCGCCTTTGTCAATTTTAACGGTTCCTTTTGCCTTTAGCGTCAGCAATATCCATCTCTTTTTTGACTCTACCTTTGCCCTTCCGCCCGCAATAATTGTCCCTGCCTCCCTGCCTGCAACAGCTTCAAGCAGCACGTCTTTAATGTTTCCATCGGCTATAACAAGCGGTATTCCTGCCTGGTTCAGGTTTTTTGCGGTCTCAAGCTTTGACACCATTCCCCCCGTCCCGAATGAAGATTTTCCCCGCGCCTCTATATTTTTTAAGGCCTCATCAATATTTTCAATCCTTTTAATCCTGACAGCATCAGCGCAATCATGCGGATTTTTGTCGTAAACCCCGTTAACAGTGCTCAAAATAACCACGAGATCGGCGTTTACCAGCCCTCCGACTATCCCCGCAAGCGCGTCGTTATCCCCGAATTTAATCTCCTCTGTCGCTACCGTATCGTTTTCATTAATAACAGGAACAACGCGCCACTCTATAAGCTTGTTCAGGGTGTTACGCGCGTTGGCGTTTTTTTCCCTGTTTTTCACATCATCATGGTCAAGAAGGACCTGCGCAACAGGGACTTTGAGGGCTTTAAACAGCTCCTTGTATTCCTGCATAAGGACAATCTGGCCCACGGCTGCAATGGCCTGTTTTTCAGAGAGAGAAAAAACCCTCTTTGACAGCTCCATTCTTATTATCCCCGCGCCGATTGCGCCGGAGGAAACAAGCAGCACCTCTTTCTCCTCATCCCGCAGCGCGGCTATCTGGCCTGTTATTGATTTTAAAAAATTCCGCCTGAAATCTTTTCCATCTGTTATGAGGTTTGTGCCTATTTTTACAACTATTTTCTTATACATTTTCCAGCCTGTCCCTTTATTTTACTCCTCTTTATATACAAAATCCCTGTCACCTATGACTACAATATCCCCTTCCTTTACGCCTTTGGCCTTTAAAAACTCCTCTATCCGGTGTCTTTTCATGTACTGCCTGAAGACCTCTGTTGTTTCCTCTACTTTAAAATCAAGCGTGGCTATGTATTTTTCTATCATCCCGCCGTGCAGCCTGTATAAATTCTTTTCCAGCCTTTCAATGGCCATAACCCTGGGGCTGCTTTCAACAACAGACGGTTTTTCATATTCCGGCTCTTTTGCGGCCCTTTTCACAATATTATAT
>DSBP01000089.1 GCA_011049465.1 bacterium
CAAGAAGGCAAAGCGGGCGCGCATCCACACCTTCATAGGGACATCTCCCCAGCATGTTGTCCATATTACAAAGACGACAAACGAAGAGGTGCTTAAAAGGGCCGTTGATTCGGTCAAGTACGCAGGGAACTTCTGCGATGATGTGGAATTTTCCGCTATGGACGCCACAAGGACCGGGTTTGACTACCTTTGCAGGGTTGTCGAGGGCGTTATAGCTGCGGGCGCGCGCACTGTTGACATACCGGATTCCGTGGGCTACACGACGCCCGAGGAATTCGCCGGGCTCATCAGGCGGCTCATGAACACGGTTCCCAACATCAACAAGGCGGTAATTGCCGTCCACTGCCACAATGACCTCGGTATGGCGACGGCAAACTCGCTCGCTGCGGTCCTCGCGGGCGCGCGCCAGGTTGAGTGCACGATAAACGGGCTTGGCGAGCGGGCCGGCAATGCCGCGCTTGAGGAGATTGTAATGTCAATGAAGGTCCGCGGCGACTTTTACCGCCTCGACACAAACATCAACACAAAAGAGATATACAAGACATCAAAGCTTGTGACGCGCCTGACAGGCATGCCTGTCCAGCCCAATAAATCGGTTGTGGGCGAGAACGCCTTCGCGCACGCCTCCGGCATACACCAGGACGCGATCTTGAAGCACGAGTCAACCTTCGGCATAATGACGCCGCAGTCTGTCGGCATACCCGGGCACGAGCTTGTATTGACCGCGCGTTCGGGAAAGCACGCCTTGAAGCACAGGCTTGAATACCTTGGGTTTAAACTGCAGGAAAAGGAAGTGCCGGAAATTTACACAAAATTCCTCGGGATTGCCGATAAGAAAAAAGAGGTCTTTGACGAGGACCTGATAGCCATAATGCAGCAGGGCGGGAAGAAGGGCAAGGACATTTACCTGCTTGATTATATCTTCTCCGCCACAGGCACGGGGATGCTGCCTACGGCGACTGTGAGGATAAGGAAGGGCGACACGGTTCTTGAGGGCGCTGCCACGGGCGACGGCCCTGTTGACGCTGTTTACAAGACAATAAACAGGCTTTTAAAGATAAACGCCAGGCTCCTTGATTATCAGATAAAGGCTGTTACAAAAGGAAGGGAAGCCCAGGGAGAGGTGACGGTCCGGGTTGAAAAGGACGGCGCCGAGATAAACGGCCGCGGCATGTCAACCGACATAATCGAGGCAAGCGCCAGGGCATACCTTGACGCGCTGGGCAAGTTTGAGCAGACAAAGAAAAAATAGCAGGCAGAAGACAGGAGGAATTAACCAATGAAGATGAATATGGCGGAAAAGATACTCGCGGCAAAAGCGGGAAAGAAGTTTGTCGAGCCGGGAGAGCTTGTCATGGCAAAGCTTGACATGATACTCGCGAACGACATAACAGCGCCCATAGCGATACAGGAGTTTAAGGCTTCCGGCGCGAAAAAGGTATTTGACAGGAAAAAGGTGGCGCTTGTGCCCGACCACTTTACACCAAACAAGGACATAAAGTCTGCTGAGCAGGCAAAGATACTCAGGGAGTTTGCTTATGAACAGAAACTCACCCATTATTATGACCAGGGAGAGGTGGGAATCGAGCACGCGCTTCTGCCGGAAAAGGGCGTTGTTGTGCCGGGAGACCTCATAATAGGAGCGGATTCGCATACCTGCACCTACGGCGCGCTCGGCGCGTTCGCCACAGGCGTCGGCTCGACAGACGCGGCGTTCGGCATGATGACCGGCATGGCGTGGTTTAAGGTGCCGAAGTCCGTCAAGTTCGTCTATAAAGGAAAGCTCAACAAATGGGTGAGCTCAAAGGACCTCATCCTTCATACGATAGGCGATATTGGCGTTGACGGGGCGCTTTATATGGCAATGGAATTTACGGGCCCTGTCATAGACAGGCTTTCGATGGACGCGAGAATGACAATGTCAAACATGGCGATAGAGGCGGGCGGAAAAGCAGGGCTGATCGCGGCCGATGAGACCACCATTGCCTATGTGAAGACAAGGGCAGAACACAAGTGGAAGGTCTTTAAATCCGACCCGGGAGCGAAGTATGAAAAGGTGATAGAGTATGACTGCTCAAAGATTGAGCCTGTTGTATCCGTGCCGCACCTTCCTGAAAACACAAAGCCCGCCTCAAAGCTGGGCAAAGTAAGGATAGACCAGTCTGTCATAGGCTCGTGCACGAATGGAAGGATGGAGGACATGCGCATTACGGCAAAAATTTTTAAGGGCAAAAAGATTAACTCGCGCGTGCGCTGCCTCATATTCCCGGGCACAAGGGACATATACCTTCAGTGCGTAAAAGAAGGGCTCGTCGAGATATTTGTAAAGGCAGGAGCGGTATTTTCGCCGCCGACATGCGGGCCCTGCCTCGGCGGGCATATGGGCATACTGGCCAAAGGCGAAACCGCGATCGCGACGACCAACAGGAACTTTATCGGCAGGATGGGAAGCCCGGAGAGTTTTGTATACCTCTCTTCGCCGGCCGTGGCTGCCGCGAGCGCCCTTACGGGCAGGATAACAAACCCGGAAGAACTGTACCGGCGGTAAAAACCCCCGCGCCAACCCTGTGCCGGAACGGTTCAGGGCCGGAGTATTCGCAGCAACGGAATAAAAACAATACGGAGGTATGGATAATGATAATCAAAGGAAAGGCGTGGAAGTTCGGCAATGATGTGGATACTGACGCGATAATACCCGCGAGGTACCTCAACACCTGCGACCCCGGGGAACTGGCAAAGCACGTGATGGAGGACGCTGACAAAGAGTTCGCGGCCAGGGTAAAACTCGGCGACATTATTATAGCGGGAAAGAATTTCGGATGCGGCAGCTCGCGCGAGCACGCGCCCATAGCCATAAAGGGCGCGGGAATATCCTGCGTAATAGCGAAGGATTTTGCTAGGATTTTTTACAGGAACTCGTTTAATATAGGGCTGCCCATATTTGAGTCTGAGGAGGCTTCACAGGCGGTGGAAAACGGGGACGAACTCGAGATAGACGTGGATAAGGGCACAATCAGGAACATCTCAAAAACAAAGTCATATAAGGTAAAGCCCATACCGCCCTTTATGCAGGAGCTTGTGGAAGCGGGCGGGCTGATTAATTACGGAAAAGCGAAATTTAAAATCAAATAATTCCGGTTTAATTCGCGTTAAACCCAAAAAAACGGAGGTAAGGTCATGAGCAAGAGCTACAACATAGCGGTAATGGGCGGGGACGGCACAGGGCCCGAAGTGGCAGTGGAGGGAATAAAGGTATTGAACGCGGCCGCCGAAAAATACGGCGTAAAGCTTAATTACACTGATTATGATTTCGGAGGAGAGCGCTACATGAAGACGGGAGAGCTTCTTCCCGACTCCGCCATAGAGGAGCTCAAAAAACAGGACTCCATTTATCTCGGTGCCATTGGCCATCCCGATGTAAAACCGGGAATACTGGAGATAGGCATACTTTTGAGGCTGCGCTTCGCGCTTGACCAGTATATAAATTTAAGGCCCGTAAAGCTCTACCCGAATGTCGAGACTCCGCTCAAGGACAAGGGGCCGGAGCACATTGATTTTGTTGTTGTAAGGGAAAATTCGGGCGGAATATACACTGCGCAGGGCGGCGTGGCAAAGAAAGGCACGCCCAACGAGATAGCCACACAGCTCATGGTTTACACGAGGTTTGAGGTTGACAGGTGCCTGAAATACGCCTATGAATATACGCGCAAGCGC
This sequence comes from bacterium, assembly GCA_011049465.1. Lineage (GTDB taxonomy): Bacteria > Oederibacteriota > PGYV01 > PGYV01 > DSBP01 > DSBP01. The sequence continues at coordinate 3,715 of DSBP01000089.1, forward strand.
AACAGGAAAAAGATGCTGACTCTCGTCCATAAGTGCAACGTAATGACCTACTGCGGCGACCTGTGGGTAAGGGCGCACAAGGAGATGGGAGACACGGATTACAAGGATATCAAGCAGGATTACGCGCACGTTGACGCGACGACCATGTGGTTCGTGAAAAACCCGGAGTACTTTGACGTTATAGTCACGGAAAACATGTTCGGAGACATTATCACGGACCTTGGCGCCATGATACAGGGCGGAATGGGAATTGCCGCGGGCGGAAACATAAACCCCGAGGGTGTCTCGATGTTTGAGCCGATAGGCGGCTCTGCGCCGAAATACACGGGCAAAAACGTGATTAACCCGCTTGCCGCGATTTGTTCGGCTGCCATGATGATGGAGACGCTCGGCGAGGACAAGATGGCAAAGGCAATGGACACGGCTGTTACAGACGCCCTCTCAAGCGGGAAGATTAAGAGCCTGTCAGCGGGAAAGATGGGAATGGGCACGACAGAGGTGGGGGATTTTGTGGCGGGAATGGTGAAGTAAGGTCAATTTTTAATTTGTAATTTGCAATTTACAAGTTTAAGGCTTAAACTTATAATAAATACAGGAGGTTGTTATGGGCAAAGAATACAACGTAGCCATAATGGGCGCGACGGGTGCTGTGGGTGAGATAATGCGGGACATACTTGAGGAGCGGAAATTTCCCGTAAAGGATATTAAATTTCTGGCGTCAGCGCGCTCAAAGGGAAAGAAAATGTCTTTTCAGGGCAGGGAAGTTGACATTGAAGTGCTTGGCGAGGACTCGTTTAAGGGCGTTGATATTGTGCTGGCGTCAGCGGGCGCTTCCATATCAAAGGACTATGTCAAACATATTCTTGACGCCAAGGCGTTGATTATTGACAACTCGTCAGCCTTCAGGATGGATGATGATGTGCCTCTTGTAATACCTGAGATAAACCCGGAGGACTGCGGTCTGAATAAGGGGATAATCGCGAACCCCAACTGTTCCACCATTATACTTCTTGTTCCCTTAAAGCCCATTCATGACGCGGCAAAGATAACGAGAGTCGTGGTCTCAACCTATCAGGCAACTTCGGGCGCCGGAGCCAAGGGCATGGCCGAGCTTGAACAGCAGATAAGGGACTATGCGGCGGGCAGCGCGCTCAAAGTTGACAAGTTTGCCTATCAGATACTGCATAACCTCATTCCGCATATTGACGTCTTCTTTGAGGACGGTTATACGAAAGAGGAGATGAAGATGGTAAACGAGAGCCGCAAAATAATGCACGAGCCGGGCATGCGCATAACCGCGACCACGGTAAGGGTGCCCTGCCTGCGCTCGCACTCCGAGTCTGTCAATGTGGAGACCGAAAAGAAGCTTACCGCGAAAGAGGTAAGGGACCTGCTTGAAAAGGCGCCCGGCGTCACTGTTGAAGACGACATACACAACAAAAAATACCCCATGCCGTTTTATGTCTCCGGCAAGGATGATGTTTATGTGGGAAGGATAAGGGAGGATTTCTCCGCTGACAAGGCGATAAACATGTGGATCGTAGGCGACCAGCTGAGAAAAGGAGCCGCGCTGAACGCGGTCCAGATAGCCGAAGTGGTGGCGAGGGAAGGGCTGAAGTAAAGACAATTTATATTTGATATTGTATATTTGATAGTTAAGGCGGAACGCAGGCGCATTGTGTTGGTGTTATGTAGGGTTGGTGTTATGTAGGCGCGGACTTCAGTTTGCGGTATGTGAAAGCCGAATTAATGCGTGCGCGAACTGAAGTTCGCGGCTACGAAGGCAGGGACAAAGGCGGTTGTTTGGGCTTAAATGTAGTTTAAATGTAGGCGCAAACTTCAGTTTGCGGCGTGCGAAAGCGGAATTAAGGCGTGCGCGAACTAAAGTTCGCGGCTACGAAGGCGAAACAAAGGCGATTGTTTGGGCTTAAATGTAGGCGCGGACTTCAGTCCGCGGCGCTTGATAAATGCTTGTAAAAAGAGGGGTGTTCTTTGATTAATAGTCAAAGACAAATAAAAGAAAAGAAGCATCGCCTTGACTGTCCGCAGTATGTCGGATTTAAAAGGGCTGCTTTTACAGTTTGCGTCAAAGGGAAAAAGAAACTGTTTGTTAATAAAGAAATAATGGATTTATTTGCCGAAATACTCAGGGATGTTTTAATAAAAAACCGGGTTAAAAATTGGGTTTATGTTTTCATGCCGGACCACGTGCATTTAGTCCTGGAGGGAACAGATGTGAGGTCGGATTTGCTGAAAACAATCAAGGAGTTTAAACAAAAGACAGGCGTTTGGCTGAACAAGAACAGCAAATGCCGATGGCAAAAGAGTTCTTATGACAGGATACACAGGAAAAACGAGGATTTATATAAAAGTCTTTTGTATATTATGAATAATCCTGTTAGGAAGGGATTGGTTAAGTATTGTGCCGAATATGAGGGGCTGGGATCTCTTGATTTTGATATTGCTCAACTGATTAGAACGGCAGAAAGAGGAACATTGGTTTAAAGTATGCGGATGTTGTATGTCCTTAATTGTGTATGCCCTTAATGTAGGCGCGAACTAAAGTTCGCGGCTACGAAGGCAGAGCAAAGGCGGTTGTTTGGTTTAAATGTAGTTTAAATGTAGGCGCGGACTTCAGTCCGCGGTGTGTGAAAGCGGTATTAAGACGTACGCGAACTAAAGTTCGCGGCTACGAAGGCGGCTGCAAAGGCGTATGCTAAGAACGGAAAGCAGAGGAGAAATACTTGAAAATCATAAAGTGCTTATTCGCCGCGGGGGTGGTTGTTTTATTCTCCTGTGCGCAAAAAGGAGGGACTATGCTGATTCAACCTGACAGCGCGGCTGTTTCATATTCGGGAAGGATTGATTTCTCTGACAGGCGCGCGCCTGTCTTTGACTGGCCCGGGGTTATGATAAGCGCGGTTTTCGCAAACTCCCAAAACTGCTCTGTTATCCTGGACGACAGCGGGGGAAATGACTTCAACGTCTTCATCAACGGTGTCCACGGCGGGATAATAGAGTGCGTCAAGGGCGAAAAGGAGTATGTTATTTCAAAGAGCCTTGCGCCCGGCGAAAACACGGTCACTCTGACAAAAAGGACAGAATCCTATGACGGCATCACTGTTTTTAAGGGGTTTGTTGTTGATAAAGGCGCAAAGCCCGGAAAACCTGCTGATGAGCCAAAGCTGAAGATTGAGTTCATCGGGGATTCCCTTACTGTGGGCTATGGCGTCGAGGGCCCGGGGATAAGCTGTGATTCGGTCAGAAAATACACCAATAACCATATGGGGTTTGCCGCGACAGCAGCAAGGGCGCTTAATGGAGGTTTTCACATTATCGCTGTATCGGGCAGGGGGCTTGTTAAAAATTACGGGGAGAATTCTCCGCAGTCCGAAAGGCCCCTTCCTTTTTATTACGAAAGCACCCTGATGAACAGGCCTGAAGTGAAGTGGGATTTTAAGCTGTGGGTGCCGGATGTTGTCGTAATCAACCTCGGCACAAATGACTTTTCAGCAGAGCCAAAGCCAGCGGCAGAGCAATTCATAAACGCCTATACAGCGCTTATTGAAAAGGTGAGGGGATACTATCCGGAAGCCGCCATATTTATATGCGAAGGGCCGGCCCAGTCAGAGCCGTTTTTTGACTATTTTGACGCGGTTTTAAGGAAACACGAGGGGAAAAACGTACATGCCCTGGAGATGCAGATGTTAAAGCCCGCTGACTGGGCATGCGACTACCACCCGAACCGGAAGGCAGCTGAAAGAATGGCAGGGGAGGCGGTGGAGGGGATAAAGAGGATTTTAAATTTGTAATTTGCAATCTGCAAGTGAAAGAATTACAGCGAGGGAAATTGAAAGGTGAAAGGGAGTATATGGTTAAAGACAGTAATTTGTAATTAGTAATTTGTAGTTGGCAAAACAACCTGAAACTCATTCAAAATTGTATTGTCCGCAGTGTTTGAAGGATACGAATTTCAATCCGATAGCAATAATAAATCTTGATACGAATG
>DSBP01000159.1 GCA_011049465.1 bacterium
CAGCAGTATCTTCTCCAGCTTTTCCTTTGGGGTTCCGTAAACAATGCCTATGGAAAATACAACCCTGCGGTTAAACATCCTCTTGTAATTGCGGACCCTTGAGTTGGTGAGGTCCGAATTGGAGAAGATCAGCTCTTCCCCGCCGAGGCTCCTTATCCTCGTTGTCTTAATCCCTATGTTCTCAACCGTTCCCATTGAATCGCCCACAATAATGAAATCACCGGTTTCAAAGGGCCTGTCAAAAAGAATCGACATGTACGAGAACAGGTCTCCAAGTATTGCCTGCGCGGCAAGCGCGACAGCAATGCCGCCTATCCCGAGGCCCGCGACTATCGTTGACACTTTGTATCCCAGATTGTCAAAAAGAAAGATTATTCCCACGACCCAGATGGCGGCCTTGAGTATTATTGTCAGCCCCATAATGGTCTTTGCCTTTGCCGCGTCCTTTTCCCTGGTAAGCCAGAAGTTCTCAATTCCCTTTGACGCGAGCCCGGCCGTAAACCTTATCGCGAAAAAGGTAATAAAACCCAGCGCCGCGAGGTCAAGAAAACGCGCGAACCTCGGGCCCAGATCGAGACTTTTAAAGGCAAGATAAAACGCAATAAAATATAGAATGGGCATTACAGCTTTTTCAGCCAGGGATACAGCAAGCGCAATCACGCCGTTCTCCTGTCCCTGAACCTTCTTTTTAATCCTTGACAGCAGCACCCTGTTGATAAACCATAATACCGTCATCCCGGAAGCAATAAAAACAAGGGCCGCGATATAAGCCTTTATTGTATTGTTAAATATAACTTTCCCGAGAATCTCTTCCAAAACAAGCCTCCTCGCGCCTTTTTTAATGATAACCGTTTTAATGATATATCCTTTTAATCAAACGGTCAATAGAAACCTTGGAAAACAATAAATACTGATAACAAATTTAAATTTGGAATTTTCAATTTGCAAGTTAGCACAAACAGCTGAAGACAAGACGTTTTGGGCGGTTCATCCTTCGGCTTCGCCGTTCTGCAGGCTTGTATTACCTTCTTCCTCGATTCATCCGCTTGTTTTCCCATCCGCCTTTTTCAACTGCAAAAAGAGTATCCCCGCCCGCCATGCGTTTATCAAGGCTTTTTTAAAAACATACCGGGCTTATTTGGGCGGAAGCGCCCTAAGCATCAACTTAAGCGGAGCGGCTGTGACGCCTTCCGTAAACCGCATTTTTTGGCCGTTAAATGAAACCAGATACATCTCAGCCGGCGGATTTTTGACTAAAATTCCCTTGAGCTTCCTCAGTCCTGAGGCCATGTCCGGCTTTATTCCGGCAGATGCCTTGAACTCGGCTAAAACCGGCCCTTCCCGTGTCTCAAGGAGCAGGTCAACCTCAAGCCCGTTTCCGTCCCTGTAATAATACATTGACGGCCTTGTGCCGCGGTTTATCCTGTCCTTCATCACTTCCATAACGCAGTGGTTTTCGAATATCTGCCCGAACATGGGGCTTTTTCTTACCCGCTCTCCGCTGTCCAGCCCGTTTAAATGGCACAGCAGCCCCGTATCCGTAAAATATACCTTCGGGCTTTTTAACAGCCTCTTACCTGTATTCGCGTGCCACGGACGCAGAAGGATGATAATACCTCCCGCTTCGAGCACGGATATCCAGCTTTTTATCGTATTTACGGATACACCGAGCGGAGCCGCTATTCCGCTTAAATTCAGAATCTGGCCTGCCCGCGAAGCAAGTATTTTCACAAATGTCCTGAAATCCGAGACGCTGCCGATGTTATAGAGCGATCTCACATACTTTTCAACATAAAGATTCACATAACTTTCGTACCAGTCAGGCGGCACCACGCTTTTGTCCAGAGCCGGCCTGGGATAGGCGCCGCGCCTGCAGAAAAACATAAACTCATCAACAGGGTTATCCCTGTACAGTTTTGCGGCTTCAACAGACGAAAACTGAAGCATGCTGATTGTTCCCGCCCTTCCCGCCAGAGACTCAGAGACGCCCTTCATAAGAGAAAACTGCTGGGAACCCGTAAGAAAAAACACACCCTTTTTATCCGGGGCCTCATCAGCTTCAATTTTCACTTGCGGCAATATTTCGGGCACATACTGTATTTCATCTATTATCGCGGGTTTTTTCAGGTTTTTAACAAAAAAAACAGGGTCGTCTTCAGCCATTTTTCTGGTTGTAAGGTCGTCAAAACTGGCGTAGGAGCACTTACCCGAGTACATGTGTTTCAACATTGTGGTTTTCCCCGACTGCCTGGGCCCTGTTAACACAACCACCGGAAACTGCGCCGAATAGGACTTAACCACGCTCTCAATATGCCGTTTAATGTATTTTTGTTTCATGAATGAATAATAGCAGGCAATTCCAGGTTTGTCAACTGCAGATTTGCAGTGGTACTGCAAATTTGCAGGACTTAATCGTTCAGGGTTTTGCTTGCCGAAGGATAGCCTCGCGCTGTTTACAATTTCCATCGCCTGCGCCCGTCCCCTGCTCACTTCACTTCAAAATTACAAATTCCAAATTTAAACTTGCCTTACCTCACGCACGTAACCTTGTCCGTTACCCTCGCGTTTTCGCCGTAAACAGTCGAGGCGAAAATAATATATATGTACACCCCTGACGCAACCCTCTTCCCTGTCCTGTTCAGCGAATCCCAGTAAAACCTGTTATACCCCTTTTCCCCCTGTATATCCGTAACCTCCCTCACGACCTCGCCTGAGACCGTAAATATCTTGACCCTTATATTGGCGTCACGGGAGAGCCAGAAGACAACATCAGTGTCATTCTGAAAGGGGTTCGGGAACGGGCCCTCGTGCGCCATTATGAACGGAATGAGAGTGGCTGTCGGGGTCGGCGTCATTGTTTTTGTCGCCGTATTTGTATGGGTATTTGTAATTGTCTGTGTCGGCGTTACGGTATATGTCATTGAATTTGTCGGCGTTGCCGTATGTGTCCTTGTTATCGTGTGCGTGTATGGAGGGGTATCTGTCGGCGTGGCTGTCACGGTGGGGGTAGCAGTAAAGGTACTTGTCCGCGTCAATGTAATCGTAGGCGTGCAGGTGTTAGTGGGCGTTACGGTCGCCGTAGGTGTATGTATGTCTGTCACGGGCGTTTCCACAGCCTCTTCCCTGCCCCTGAAAGAGGCAAGCAGCGCTCCAGAGTCAAGGGAATAATCGCCAACATCCGATATTACTATCTGCATTTTATTTCCCGTGCTGCCCGGGACAACACCTACGCTTGTGTTTAAAAGCGACGTTGACCCATTATATTCCATGCCGTTTTCGGGCGGTGTTTTTACGTTTCCGGAGGAGAAAAAAGGCCCGTTAATTGTAATCGACGCGCCAAACTCATCAAAGACAACCTGGCTGTCGTTTATGAAGACCCCAAAGACGTCATTAAATATTGACCCCACATACTCAGGATATTCTTCAGTTCCGAATATGAAGTCAAACGACACAGAATTAACCCACGGCGCGACATCAAAATAGAGCGTCATTATTATGGTATCATAGGCCAAAACCTCTGCTCCTGCAATCTGGTTTACAAGCGGGTTGCTGTGCTGGCCAATACCCAGGTCTGTTGAGATTCCGGGAGAATCGTTCGGCGGCAGGGCGTTTTGAATGGCGCCTGTCGCTATTATAATGCCGTCCGCTATGCCGAACGGGCCGCCATAAAAATATCCGCTTGCATCGGCAAGACTGGAATAATTGATTGTCGCGGAAGTTATTGTTATTCCCGTACCGGGCACAGTAAACCTGGCCGCAAGGTTCTCCCCGTTTATTTCAGGCGAAACAGTCAAAGCGGCAGTCAACGCTGCCGCATGTACGGCTGTAATCAACACGGTAAAACATAATATTTTACAAAGCGTTTTCATCTTTTCCCTTATAAATAAGCCATATTCTTTAGACACCTCCGGCAAAAAAAGGTTCCGTACATATTATACCCCAGCCTCCCGGAAAAAACCAGTATCCATATCCCATTTAAAAACTATTCCTGATTCCTATTCATATTTCTATTAAAATTGCACCTGATGGGCTTTAGGCTTTAAGCAGGAATACGAATCATGGATTACAAATTTTTTTTAGTCATAACCCTACAATATACATTAAGAACTATTCCTTATTCTTATTAAAACCCTCCGAAATACCAAAACCCGGGCAGGGACACAGCAAGAAAACGCACTTTGTCATAACTTTAAAATTTCATGTTAGGGTCTTCATTTTTTTCTCACCACACCGCGCTTATCTCCAGCTTTCCTTTTGGCGAGTATGAAAAATTAAACCCGTCGGGAAAGACTTCCCTGATAAAAAAGATATCCGCTATTGTGTAAGTGATGAAACAGGCCGCGAGCACCCCTGTAATTGCTGCGGCGGCATTTTTTTCTTCCAGCTTGTTTTTCATGGAGAACAAAATCCTGTAATTCTCCGGGGTCGTGCCGTTTATTTCCTTATACTTTGCCTCGTATTCGCGCGCGTAATTATGGCTGTCTATGGCAAGCGCCGCCGCGGCGCCCGTCAGCGCAGCATCAAGCCCAAGCAGCACCCATTTGGGCGCATTGTCCGTGTTTGGTTTGTGCTCTTCAAGATGCGCCCTGCCTTCCCATGCGTCCATTGCCGCGGCGGAAAACAGCAGGATGACGGCAGCCGCTGCAGCGCGCGCTATTTTAAAACGCCTCACATTAAAACCCAAAAAACCTTTTTGTAACCGCGCCTATTATGAGCCCGGTTATGAAGAGCCCTCCCGCGAGTTTGTTAAACCAGAATGCCCACACAACATACCACAGGGGCCATATATTGGGAAAACCCTCAGGCGGCTTTTCAGGCCTTTCCGCGGAGAGCACTCCGAGAAACACCCTGAACCGCCTTGCTGCGAAAAAGCATATAAGCGCGAAGGGCGTTATGGCCCTGAAGAACACAAGCAGCGCGACAGTAATAAAGAAGAGCGCTGACACAACTTTTGTGAAAGCAACAGCCCTTTCTTTTCCAAGCACAACAGGAAGCGTCTTTACGCCTTTTTCCTTATCTTTGTCAAACTTGTCAAGATGTTTGCCGAGCAGGACGTTCATCACCACAAGCCCGTAAGGTATTGATGCCAGCCAGACAAAAAGCGGGGCGCTCTCAGCCATTACATAATATGTTCCGGCGGTAATCATGGGCCCCCAGATGAGGAATATCGCGAATTCCCCGGCGCCCCTGTATTTAAGCTTTAGGGGCGGCGCCACGTAAAAGACGCTGAGCAGAAAACCGGCGAGCGCGAGCGCGATTACCGGCCAGCCCGTGTTTACAAACAGATAAACCGCTATGCCGAGTTCAATAATGCCGAATATAAAAAAGGCCGCAAGCAGCCCTTTTTCCGTGATGAGCCCCGATATAATGGGATGGGGCGAGTATTGCGTCCTGTGGTAATCCGGCGTGTCTGTCCCGAGCTTGTAATCAAAATAGTCATTGATAAGGTTGTTTGACGCGTGCGCCAGGATAAGCGCGGCAAGCACAAGCGCCGCGTAAAACGGCTTAAAATAACCCTCTCCCGCGGCCAGTATTACCCCTATGAGCACGGACGTTATTGTCATGCTGAATACGGCAGCGCGCGTAATAACCAGCCACTTGCCGATAAAATCCATTTTGGCTCCCTCCGGTATGTTGCCTGTGTCTAAAGCCGCTTTCCAGTTTTTTAACAGCCCCATTCCTTCACCTCGCCTGATTATTCAGCCCGTTTTTTTTATCCAGCACCACAGCGCACTCTATGTGCCTTGTCTGCGGAAACATGTCAAACATTGCCATATCCGTCATATTGTATTTCGTCGAGAGAGCACGCATGTCTTCACCGAGCCTTACAGGGTTGCATGATATGTATATAATCCTTTCAGGCGCGGAGGTAAGTATGAACTTCATTGTTTTTTTGTGCATTCCCGCCCTGGGCGGGTCAAGTATAAAGATTGTTTTTTTGCCCTCAAATTCAGCGTGAAGCTCCCCCGGCTTTACAGCCTCAAAATGGATGTATGAAACGTTTCCCGCGTTGTTTTCCCTTATGTTCATCTCCGCGCAAACGCGCCCTGTTTGGCTATTGTCGGCTATTATTGCCTCTGCTGCCGCGTCTTTCAGGAATATACCGAACGTCCCCACGCCGCCGAACAGGTCAAGCAGGCAGTCATAACCGCTGCCCGCTTTTTCCCTCGCGTAAAAAAGCATGTCCATTGTTACGGCGGAATTATTCTGAAAAAACCCCTGCGTGTGATAAAAGAATTTGCAGGGACCAAGCCGCTCCTCAAGAAACTCCCTTCCTTTCACAACAACAGCGTCATCAACCGCGCTTAAGTCCGAGTTGGATTTAACGAGCCCGATAAGTATGTTTTTGCATCCTGACAAGGCTCCAAATTCCGATATCAGTCCCCTGTGCGCCTCAAGCGCGTCATGCGGCGCGTCTTTGTTTAATATGAATGTGACGGAAGAATCCTCCGTAAAATAGGAGCTCCTTATGGTCGAGTACCTTAACACGCCCTGTTTTTTAACAACATCAAATACGGATATCTTTTCCCTGTTTTCATTGAACCAGGCCGTGACTTCCCCGAGCGCGGAATTAATCCCGTCATTTGATATGAAGCACTCTTCAAAATTTACAAACCTGTAAAACTTTCCGCTGCGCCTGAAACCCGGCCCCTTTTCGGAAAAGACAAAATCCATCCTGTTCCTGTAGCCGTATTCGCCCTTAAAATAAAACGGAGCGCCCGGCGGCATTGGTATTCCGGCGCGGAGCAGAGCTTCCGCGACCGCGTTTTTTTTCATCACGAGTTGCGCTGAATGCTCCCTGTCCTGGTATGAACAGCCGCCGCACTCGCCGAACACGGGACATTTCGGGGACGCGCTCACTTGTCTTCTCCCGTAAGGATTTTTATCCCGGGGGCCATGCCATTTTCCTTCCCGCGAGAAGATGCGCGTGTATGTGAAATACGGCCTGGCCGGCGTCCGCGCCCGTGTTAAAGACTACCCTGTACCCCGCTTTGTCCGCGGCCCTATCCGCCGCGATTTTTCCCGCGGCAATCAAAAGCCTGCCGGCGGCTGCCGCGTCCTCTTCCTTTATCCCGGAGACGGATTCTATATGTTTTTTCGGTATGATGAGAATGTGCACGGGCGCCTGAGGGTTGATATCTTCGAAAGCAAGCACATCCCCATCCTCGTAAACTTTTTTTGACGGAACCTCTCCTTTGATAATCCTGCAAAAAAGACAGTTGTCCATAGCGTTGCCTCCTCTACACGCGGCCTCTGCCGCTTTCTTTTATTATCTCTCCCCGGGCGACGGAGCTGTCTGTTCCGGTAATCACCACAGGAACGAGCCTGCCTTTAACGGAGCCGTCCCCGTCAAAGGTCACTTTTATGTAATTGTCCGTATATCCTTCATAAAGCCCGCTTTTTCCCCTGCCCTCAGCAAGCACTTTCCTTTCAATGCCATTATTGCGCGACGCGAACTCCGCCTCTTTTTTCTTTCCCTCCTCAATAAGCAGCCTGACCCTCTCCTTTTTAATCTCCTCAGCGGTCTTTCCCTTCATCAGAGAGGCTTTAACCGCCGGCCTGTCAGAATAGGGAAAAACATGTATCCTGGAAAAATTATGGCGCCTGACAAACTCAAGCGTATTGTTGAATTCCTCCGCTGTCTCTCCCGGAAAACCGGCTATAATATCGGTTGTGATCCCTGCCAATGTTATGG
>DSBP01000008.1 GCA_011049465.1 bacterium
AAGAATCACAAAATATTATTTCTTATCAAACCGGTTTTGAGTTGATTTTTGTTGTTTTGTAATTTTGACCCAAACAAAAACCACAAAAATCGCTGTTTCTGCCGCCTAATGCGATTTTTGGGACAAAGACAACGACAGTTTAAATTTGGAATTTGCAATTTACAAGTTAGTACAAATACAGGAAGACAAGACACTTAGACGGGTTCTGTTTTTTGCAGGTTGCTGAACAACCTTTGCCCCAACACACACTGACGCAGGACGGGGCGGGTAGCGGAAAATTTCGTCGAGAACTCAGGGCGCGTCTGTATTGCACGCTATTCAACGCCATCCCAAACACCCATGCCCCGCATAAGAGTTGACGCCCTAAAACCCGCGCAAGCCTAATCACGTATATTCACGAGTCAACAGGTGAACAGGCTCACCGCCGATGTAAATCGGCGAAATTTCTCCGCTGCCTGCCCCGGCCCACCTCAAGTGAAGCAATTTACAATTTAGAATTTGCAATTTGCAAGTGACCGACAAAAAGAAACGAACCGGTTTTTGCAGGTTGCTAAACAAGTATTGGAGTAACGTGCAACCATCGCAGGACGGGGCGGGTAGCGCCGCATGCCTTAACTTTCAGTTTAACTTTCAGTTTTCAGTTGCACTTAACCCCTGCTTCTGTTATGTTATTATCAAAATCACCGAGGCGGACTTAATGAACGAAACAACAGCGGCTTTTCTTCGCAAGTACAGGATAGAGTTCATTATTATATCCCTTGTCTCCATTGGTTTTTTCCACACCCTGTACGTCTCTCTTAAAGCTCCTGTCCACCGCTTTCTCTTTACTTATAACCCCCAATACCTCTATTTTATCCTTTTTCTGGCAGCGGCGCTTATTACAGTTGCCTTAATATCCTATCCCAAAATATACAAACTCAAAATACTTATATCTGGCTTTGCCCTTGCTTCCTTTATCGTCTGCTACTCTCTTATTCTGGCAACAATACCCGAATCCTTAAAAACAGTTAAAATTTTCGGGCTGAGCCTTGATTTTAAAAAAATGGCCTTCAGGGATGCCTCATTTATATCGGTTAAGTTCCTTATAACCATTTTGTCCTTTGCCATGCTTGCGGCAGTTCTGGCGCCGGCTACAATAGCTTACAGCACCGGAAAGAACATATCCTGGTCCATATTCGGTGGTATCATACTTATCTTTCTTGTTTATATCTATGCTGTTTCGTCCAAATACGCGGCAAACGATACAACACGTTTTGCCACGCAGTTTATGACATGGCTTAACAAATTTTTCATCCCGATAAACCTGCTTGTCTTCTGCTCCTCCCTTATTATTTCCTTGTTTAACGTGGAAGACGAACATAATTACGGATCCATACTTGTCGCAGTCCACTCTGTGTTTTTTTACATGGCCCTGAACGCGCAGGCTTTTTATCCGGTGAAACTGATTCTTCCTGTCGCGGCTCTTATACTTCTTTCCGGAATGTTTGTTCACTGGCTCAACTGCCTCCATCACAAGGCGCACTATGACCCGCTCCTGAAAATTTTCAACCGTCAGTACATGGACGCTGTAATAGCCGGCATTGCTGACATAAAACTGGGGAACGAGCTCTCTGTTTTAATGTGCGACCTTGACTATTTTAAAAAGGTCAATGACACGCACGGCCACGCCGCAGGCGACGCGGTGCTTCAAAAAACCGCGCATATAATCAGAGAAACCGCCCTTCCCGAAGGCATAACCTGCCGTTACGGCGGCGAGGAAATAGTGGTATTCTTGAGGGGAAAGACCGGCGATGAGGCCGCTGCCAAAGCCGAAAAAATAAGAAAAGCCGTAAAAAGGAACCCTGTTAAATACAAAAGCAAATCAATAAAGGTCACCGTAAGCATAGGAGGCGCCTCCACAAAAGAAGGGGTCAAGGCCTTCTCAAAGATTTCCAAGCGCGCGGATGATAATGTCTATAAGGCAAAAAAACGGGGAAGGGACAGGGTTGTGGTTGATTGAGTATTAATAAATGACACCGGAGAAAAAAATGGCCAAAACCTGCGTGGTTTTTGTGACAGTTGACAAAAAAAACAGGGCTAAACAGATAACTTCACACGTGCTGAAAAAAAAACTTGCTGCCTGTGTTAACACAATAGGCCGCATTGATTCGTCCTATTGGTGGAAAGGGAAGATTGAAAAATCCGGCGAGCTTCTCCTCATAATGAAAACAAAAAAAAGCCTCTTTAAAAAACTGGAGGCGGAAATAAAGAAAATCCACCCGTATTCTGTCCCTGAGATAATCAGCCTTGATATAACAGCCGGAAACCCCGGTTACCTTTCCTGGATACTGGCGGAGACAAAATGAGAAAAACAAAGATAATAGCGACACTTGGCCCGGCCAGTTGTTCATATAAAATAATCAAATCCCTGGTTAAGACAGGGGTAAATGTTTTCAGGCTTAATTTTTCGCACGGCACCTACAAATCCTTCACAAAAATTATCTCGTCAATAAAGCGGGCGCGCAAGGTTTTAAGCCGCCCTGTTGCCATTATGCAGGATTTGCAGGGCCCTAAAATCAGAATAAGCGCGCCGGCCGTCCCCTTTACCGTGAAACGCGGCGACGAACTCATAATATCCGAAAAACCGGTCAAAAAAAGAAAATGGGTCTCGGTTGACGTTGATGAACTTTATAAATATGTAAAACCCAAGAATATAATAATGATTAACGACGGCCTTATACAGCTCAGGGTCAGAAAAATAGAAAGAAAAAAGGAGCGCATAATATGTTATGTAGCGGCAGGCGGGGAAATTACGGCGAGAAAGGGAGTTAATCTTCCGGGAATTATCCTTCCGTTTAACGCTGTGACAAAAAAAGACGAAAAGGACCTTCGCTTTGGACTAAAAAACGGAGTTGATATTGTCTCCCTTTCTTTTGTCAGGTCCGCGGATGATATAAAACACCTTAAAAATTTTTATAAAAAAAAGAAAAACCCTCCTCTTATAATAGCAAAAATCGAGAAGCCCGAGGCGGTAAAGGACATAAAATCCATACTGGACATATCTGACGGCATAATGATAGCGCGCGGAGACCTTGCGGTAGAGGCCGGATACAAACCAATTCCATATATACAAAAGAACCTCATAAAAATATCCAACTCCAAATCAAAGATAGTCATTGTGGCCACTCAGATGCTCGAGTCAATGATAAACAGCCCTTTCCCGCAGCGCGCTGAGATCACGGACATATACAATGCCGTGCTTGACGGAGCGGACACTCTGATGCTTTCGGGCGAGACATCCATAGGCAAATACCCGGTTAAAACCGTTCGTGTCATGTCCGACATAATCAATAAAGCGGAAAAAAACCTGCCCGATTCAAATGGTAACAAACACCGCCTGTGCGGCTCGGACACATATTCAGGGGCTCTTGCGGTTGCCGCGACAGCCGCAGCTTCCTGCCTTAACCGCTGTGTTATAGCCGTGGCTGTTAATTCCATCGGCGATATTTCATCAATCTCAGATTACAGGCCTCACGGCCCTGTGGCAGCCGTTGTCAAAGAAGAGGGGCTTTTTCATAAGCTTTCAATACTAAACGGGATATATCCTGTCCTGACAGAATTAAAGGACACTGCTGCCGCGGCTGCTGTCTCAAAAATATTCAGAAAAACAACCGCCGTAATATACGCTGATTTTCACAAAAACAATACAGAACAGGGAAAAATTGTTATTCACAAAATGGATTAATAATGTAAACTTTTTTATGGCCGGAAGAGTCAAATATTAAAACGGAGGAACGGTTTAATATGAAAACAAATTTCGCAATTGCAATAATTATTCTGGCGCTGCTCGCGCCGCTTTCACAGGCAGCAGGCGCTGACGATGATTATTCCATCGCATATATAAATGACTTTTCCGGCGACTGCGAAATAAAAAGAAAAGGCGAGCGGACAGGCGAGGCCCTTCGCGACATCTTTATACCTTTATACGAGGGCGATACTGTAATCACTGAAGCCGGAAGCACCATGGAAATTGTGTTTGATGACGCCACAGTTCTCAAACTTGACCCTTACAGCAGGCTTGTTATAAGAAACCTGAAACGCGACAAGAAAAACACATCAACCGTTCTTGAGCTGATTAAGGGAAGGGTTATGGGAGTAATAAAAAAACTGACGGATAAAGAGGAGTTTGCTGTCCGCACCAAGCTCGCCATGGCCGCTGTTAAAGGAACAGAGCTCCTTGTGGAAACAGGCGCCCGCGGCGATGACGACAAAGTAGCGGTTTTTAAGGGCAAAGTCGAAGTATCAAGCTTTGATATGAGCGGAAAGGTAAGGCATAGGGTTATATTAAACGACAATAAGGAAACGCTTATAGTAAAACGCATAGGGCCGGAAAAACCGAAAAGCCTTTCAAGAAACACCGTCAGAAAATACAATGAAATCAAGGACGCCAGAAAAAAACTTGATTATATAAGGGAAATGAGGCGGAGCGGAAAGGCCCGCGAATACAGGCTTGAACGCAGGCTTGAGAGAATCGATAATTTAAAACGGATGCGGTCTTCGGACCCTTCGTTTAAAAAACTTGACCCGAAACAAAAGGAACTTATTGATGAAATAATACGCCGGGAAGAATACTACAGGGCGCAGCTTGGAGAGCTTAAGAAAAAAGAAAAACGGCCCTCCAGAATACAGCGGCTGCTTGACAGAAAAAGCGGAAAAAACGTACCTGAAGAATCCGATGAATAATTTTCATAATAATTAGGCGCTGTTGTGGCAAAAACAACCTCTTTGCTGTTTGTCTTTTTTTTCCTCTTTTCCGCGGTTTATTCCTCAATCAACAGCGCCCTTGACTCCGCGCTTCCGCGCCACGGTGAAGAGTTCAGCCTCAAAAAAACCATTATCCTTTTGTCCAAAATAGCCGACCCGGGACTGAACGAATCACGAGTAGAAAGAGATATAAACGCGCTGACAGCGCTCGCTGCCTCCCGTGTAAAGGGAGCGCGCACACCTGGGGAAAAAATCGCGGAAATCAATAAGGTGATTTTTGAAGATTACAATTTCAGGTTTGACGAAACAGCGGACAGCTTTATCCAGAGAAGGCGCTTAAGCGAGGCGTGGTTCGGCGGGCTGGCTGAATACGAATCTTTTGAAAGGGTGCTAAAGGAGCGTTCCGGAATATGCGTCAGCCTTTCCCTTCTTTACCTTATAATCGCCGAAGAGCTTAAGCTGCCCATATATCCCGTATTTATGCCGCGCCACATTTTTGTCAGATGGGATGACGGAACCCTCAGAATAAATATAGAGACAACCGCGAAAGGCGCGGTTATTTCAGATTCAGCCTATGCCTCAAAATTCGGTTATAAACCCGGCGGCCCCTACGGAAAAACCCTTAAAAAAATAAACGCGGTCGGCGCTTTTCTCAACAATATAGGGGTACATTTTCAGCTCGCCGGAAGAGCTGCCGAGGCTGTTGAAATACATAAACGGGATGTCGCGATTAACCCGGATATAGCCGGTTCACGCGCGAACCTGGGTGCGGCTTACATAGAGACAGGCATGTACAGCGAGGCTGTTTTAACGCTTGAAAAAGCGCATGACATGGAGCCTGCTGACGCTGACGCCCTGCTGAACCTTTCAATAGCAAAAAACAGGACAGGCGACCACGCTGCCGCTATAAGAGGCTTTGAAAAACTGCTCAGGCTCAGCCCAAATGACCTGGCCGCGTATGACGGGCTCGGCATTTCACACTCAAGGTCAGGAGACCCGAAAAGAGCCGAGCAATACTATTTAAAAGCGCTGAATCTCGACTCCTCCTATATCAATACCCTTAACAACCTGGGCGTGCTTTATCAGGAACAGGGCAGGCTCTCCGAAGCGCTGCGCCTGTTCAGGAGGGCAGTATCCTCAAACCCATCAAGGTTTGAATCACGCGCAAACCTCGCGATAGCGCTGCAAAAAAATGATTATTTATACGAGGCTGAAAATGAGTACGAGGCTGCAATAAGGCTCAACCCTAAGGCATCCGATATTCATTACAACCTCGGGCTTCTTTATCACAAACAGGGTAAAAAATCCCCGGCAGAATCCGCCTATAGAAAAGCCATTGAGCTTAACCCTAAGGAAGAGTACGCGTATTACAACCTCGGCGTCCTTCTTCAGGACACAAACAGGCACGCTGAAGCCGCGAAAATGTACGCGGCAGCATTAAAAATCAACCCGTCATCATTTTCCGCGCTGCATAACCTCGGCTCGGCATACTACGAGGAAGAAAAATTCGAAAAAGCCGGTGAAACTTTTCTTAAAGCGCTCTCGCTTGACCCAAAAAACAAAGACGCGGCTTTCAGCGCTGCCGTCTCTTTTCACAGGGCAGGCAGCCTTAAAAAAGCGGCGGAACATTACAAAAAAACAATTTCAATTGAACCCTCTTTTAAGGAAGCATACAACAACCTTGCCGCTGTTCTCAGCGAATTGGGAGAGGATGAAGAGGCCGGAAAATGGTACAAAAAATCCCTTGAATGATTAAGCGTTTACCGATGCGAAATATTTTATAATTGCCGCAGTGTAAAAATAGACGCACGCGGCCGCGAAAAAAAGCTTGAACATTATTCCTGTTGCAAAACCAATGAACGAACCAAAGGCGGCTTTCAGCGCTGCCTTTGCCCGTTTTCCCGCGGCAATTTCGCCTGTAAGCGCGCCGATAAAAGGCATGAAAATGATTCCGAACGGCGCAAAAACAAGTATTCCCGCGGCCAGCCCGAAAAACGCGCCCCATACGCCGAATTTTGTCCCGCCGAATCTCTGCGCGCCTATCATCGGCAGTATATTGTCCGCGAGCGAAGCTGCTGCCGCGAATATCCCGAGAACAATAAGAAAGGGAAGGGAAAACTCTCCGTATTTGGAAAGATTCAGCAGTATTATGCCCAGAAAACCCAGCGGCGGCCCCGGTACAAACGCGATAAACGAACCCGCGATACCTATTACAAGGCATATCCCTCCGAGCCAGGCAATAATGATATCAGCCATTTGTTCTCCTTAAAATCATGCAGTCATTAACGCCGGTTAAATAATACCATTTTTTCGGCGATAAATAAAGACGCTTAGACTGGAATTAGACTGGAATGAACCATCAAATACGCCAACTGAAAGTTTAAATTTGAAAGCTTAACGTTAGTACAAAACTACTGCGTATACATCTGGCGTTTTGCACAATCAAATCTTCTCTTCTTGTTTTTTGCCGGTTGCTAATCAACCATTTCCTTAAGACAAACTGTCGCAGGACGGGGCTGGCAGTGGAAAATTTCGTCGAGAACACAGGGCGCATCTGTGTTGTGCGCTATTCAACGCCATCCCAAACACCACCAGTGAGACAGTTTAAATTTGGAATTTGCAATTTACAAGTGGACGGCAAAAAAAAAACGAACCGGTTTTTGCAGGTTGCTAAACAAGTATTGCCGTAACGTGCAACCATCGCAGGACGGGGCTGGTAGCGCCGCATGCCTTAACTTTCAGTTTTCAGTTTTAACTTTTCAGTTTACCCCGGCCACGGCCACGCTTCCCAAAAATCGCATTAGGCGGCAGAAACAGCGATTTTTGTGGTTTTTGTTTGGGTCAAAATTACAAAACAACAAAAATCAACTCAAAACCGGTTTGATAAGAAATAATATTTTGTGATTCT
>DSBP01000239.1 GCA_011049465.1 bacterium
CCTTATATGGAACCTGACAGGCGAGAATATATTCAGGATAATAAGGCTTTTTGGAGGGGAGTAAGCGCGGAGAGGCGGCACGGCAAATTTAATAAGGAGGCATTGAAATGAAAATGAAGTCAAGGTCAAAGTCAAAATACATGCTGGAAGGCATCACGGATGACTCGTGGAGAATGTTCAGGATAATTCATGAGTTTGTTGACGGGTTTGAGGAACTGGGCAAGCTTAAAAAGGCAGTGTCAATATTCGGCTCGGCCAGGGAAAAACCCGGGCATCCTTTTTACGGGGCGGCTGAGAAGACAGCGGCGCTTATGGTAAAAAAAGGGTATGCGGTAATAACGGGCGGCGGCGGCGGGATAATGGAGGCCGCTAATAAAGGCGCGGCAGAGGCGGGCGGCATCTCGGTCGGATGCAACATTGAGCTTCCGTACGAGCAGAGGCCGAACAGTTACGCGAACATAAAGATTGGTTTCAGGTACTTTTTCGCGCGCAAAGTAATGTTTGTGAAATATGCGTCCGCTTTTATTGTGTTTCCCGGGGGCTACGGCACGCTTGACGAGCTCTTTGAGTCTTCCACGCTTATACAAACCGAGAAAATCAAGCCGTTTCCGATTGTGCTCTACGGAAAGGATTTCTGGGGAGGGCTGGAAAAATGGGTGAGAGAAAAACTTCTTACCAGCGGCTACATATCGCCCGGGGATGAGAAGATGCTGCGCGTGGTTGATACGCCCGAAGAGATAGTAAAAATCGTGGCGGCGCACAGGACCAAAAAGTGATTAAAGCGGCATTCTTTGACGCAGGCGAGACGCTTGTTTACAGAAATCCGTCGCTTGCGGCCATAACAATCAGGCACATTAAAAGCCGCGGCATTAAAAGGAGCGGAGAGGAAGTCAGGCGCGCGCTTAAGGCGTCGGCTTTGCTGATGGCAAAAACTGTGAAAGGCGCAAAGCTCAGCGACTCGCTCAAGTGGGAAGAGTATATGGGATATGTCTCAAAGGCGCTTGGGATAAAATCCGGTTTTGGCGGGAGAGAGCTCTCGGAGAGGCTTAAAACAGGCTCAAGCTTCAGGGCCTATTCCGACGCGGTTTACGCGCTCAAGCATCTTAGGAAGAAAGGGATAAGGACAGGCGTGATATCAAACGCAGCCTCTTCGCTGAAGGGGATTATTGAAAGGACAGGGCTTCTGAAGCTGTTGGATTACCTGATTATATCTGAGGTTGTGGGGATTGAAAAACCGGATCCGGCAATATTCAGGCTCGCGCTCAAAAAAGCCGGGGTGAAACCGGAGGAGGCCGTATACACAGGCGACAATTATCTCGCGGATATCGAGGGCGCGGCAGGCGCCGGAATCCGGCCCTACTGGCTGCTCAGAAGGACCGATAATGCCCAGTTCAGGTTTGAGGGCGGAAAAATAAACGGAAGTACCATAAAAATAAGAAACCTTAAGCAGTTAATCAAAAAAATAACGGGGTGAAGAGGTTTGATCAGTTTTGTTGTGCCTGTAAGAAGCATTGAGGCGGAATCCGCTGTGCTTGACAACCTGAGGCCGGCCGCGGGCATGGAGGCTGTAATAGCCGCGGGTTCAAACCCTTCCGCGCAGCGGAACGGGGCCGTTAAAAAGGTTACCGGCGGGATAATATATTTTGTTGATGATGATTCTGTTGTGAATAAAGAATCCATTTTGCGGGCAGAGCGTTTCTTTGAATCGCGGCCCGATGCCTATATCCTCGGCGGGCCCGCGCTCGCGCCTGTGGGAACCGGATTTTTGGGGCGGGTCTTCGCCGGAACGCTCGGCAGCGTGTGGGGGTCGGGCATGAGCGCGTCGCGTTACGTTAAAAGAGGCGGGATGAGGGAGGCGGGCGAAAAGGAGCTTATCCTGTGCAACCTGCTTGTAAGAAAAGAGGTCTTTGAAAAAGCGGGGTTTTTCAGGGAAGATCTGTATCCCAATGAGGAAAATGAATTTATAAACAGGGCGAAAAAGCATGGTTTTAAGGCGGTTTATGACCCTGAAATCAGCGTTGCCCGGGCTCCGAGAAAGGCCGTCTCCGGATTCATAAAGCAGTGCTTCAGGTACGGAAAGGGCCGGGCAGAGCAGATGCGTTACGGAGCCAACGCGGGGGATGCGGCAAACATTATTCCCGCGTTGTTTCTGGTTTACGCGGCAGTTACGCCTGCAGCTGCTCTTTTCTATCCCGCGTTTTTGGCCCCGTGGGTATTATACGCGGCGCTTAACATATCTTTTTCAGCTGCTGCCGCGCTGAAACACGGCAGAATCCATTCTTTCTTCGCATTTTTTATCGCGTTCCCTGCGCTTCACTTGTCGTATGGCGCCGGGTTTATGGCAGGGCTGTTTTCGGGCCTAAGCAAAAAACCGGAGGCTGCTGCGGGCAGCATAACCGTAAAGAGCGTGGTGATAAAATGAGGGCGCTCGTGCTCTCGTCGCAGGCAAAAAATACCGGCTCCACGCTGAGGGCCGAATACATACACAAATACCTTAACCGGGCGGGTATTAAGGCGGATTACATCAGCCCGCCTTTTAACAGCATGGTGTTTATGGCCGATTTTTTTCTGTCGCTGTTTTATTATTTCTTCAGGGTGCTCAATAAAAGATATGACGCTGTGTTTATAGTAAAGCCGTATCCCAATACGGTTCTTCCCGCGCTTTTGTTGAAATTCAGGGGAGCGCCGATTATAATAGACGTAGACGACCTGGATTACGGATACAGGGGAGGCGTGTTGTCCGTTATCATTGAAAAGATGCAGGCTTATTTTACGGGATTCGCGGATTGGCTGACGTCGCACAACACCGAACTCATCAGGCTTATACTGAGGCGGTTTCCCCGGTTTAAGGGAAAAGTGCTCAGGCTCAATCAGTGTGTGGACACGGAAATATTCAGGCCGTCAAAAAAGGTTTCAGGCGCCGCGGGAAAGTTAAAAAAAATGGTTAAAGGGAAGAGGGTTTTATTCTATATGGCACACCTGAATATCGCCGGTTATCTCGGCGAAATACTTGAATCGGCACGCGCGGCCGCGGCAGAGGGGTGGGTGCTTGTTGTGGCAGGAGGCGGGCCGCTGCTGAACCGGTATAAAAAAGAGGCGTTTAAGCAGGGGCTTGAGGATTTTGTTTTTTTTACCGGGCCCTTGGCGCCGCGTGAAGCAGCGGGCTATGCCGCAGCCTCGGATATCTGCCTTGTGTATTACAGCGGCAGGTATGTGAACCGTTTTCGCGCGTCAATGAAACTTAGGGAATACCTGGCGATGAACAAGCCTGTTGTCGCCAACTCCATGGGGGAAATAAGGGAATTTAAGAAGATTGCCTATGTGAGCGGGGCCTCGAAAAAGTCTTTTACCGCGGAAATACGGAGAAGGATAAAAAACCTTGATAAAAGGCATGAAAAAGGGTATAAATTTATAAAGGCGAATTTTGACTGGCGCAGGGAAGCGGAAAAACTGGCAGGGCTGATAAGGGTTTTAATCAGGGATAAAAATAAAAAGGCGTGACAAAAATGGAGGGGCTGTTTGAAGGAAGCAATGCATTACAGAAAGGAACCTGTGGGAAAAACAAGGTGCCTTTTGTGCCCGCACAGGTGTCTGCTGAGCAACGGTAAAATCGGCAGGTGCCTCGCGAGGCAGAATAAGGACGGAGTGCTTTACACCCTGATATACGGGGAGGTTTCCTCTTATTCCATGGATCCCATGGAAAAAAAGCCTCTTTATCACTTCTATCCCGGAAAAATGATATTCTCAATAGGCTCGTGGGGATGCAATTTTAAATGTACTTTCTGCCAGAACTGGAACATATCACAGCAAAAGGCGGCTGTTGAGAGTTTTGAAAAAGACGATATTATCGGCATTGCCCTGCAGAATAATTCAATAGGAATAGCCTATACATATAACGAGCCGTTTGTGTGGTATGAGTTTGTGCTTGATACGGCGAAGGCCGCGAAGGAAAAGGGGCTGAAAAATGTGCTCGTAACAAACGGTTTTGTCAGCGATGAGCCTCTTAAGGAAATATTGCCCTACATAGACGCGATGAACATAGACATAAAGGCGGGCAATGAGAGTTTTTACAGGGAAATATGCGACGGCCAGCTCGCGCAGGTCATGAAGACAATAAAGGCCGTGCATGAGGCGGGAGTGCACCTTGAGCTAACCCATCTGGTCATACCGACACTGACCGATAAGCCTGATGAGATAAGGGAGATAAGCTCGTGGATCGCTGAAATGTCGCCGGATATTCCGTTTCATTTGACAAGGTATTTTCCGCAGTATAAGATGAACATAGCGTCAACCCCTCTGTTATCAATGAAAGAGGCGTATGAAATCGCGAAGGAAAAGCTTAATTATGTTTACCTGGGGAACATGTCCGACGAGCATGGCGGCAACATCACGGCCTGCCCGCAGTGCAGCGCAGAGCTGATTGTGAGGGAGCCGGGCAGCGCGTCCATCAGGGGGCTCAAGGCCGGAAAATGCGGCAAGTGTGGAAAAGAAATACCGGGCATATTTTAATGCGGCGGCTGATACTGGCTTCAGCCTCTCCGCGCAGGCGGCAGATACTCAAGGATTTCGGGGTAAAATACAGGGTTGCGCGGCATGCTGTTGATGAGGACCGGCTGGAGCGGAAGCTCGGGAAAAAATCGATCTACGCGGTCGCGTGCGGGCTGGCGCTCGCAAAGGCTGAGAGCGCGGCTGCCAAACTTAAAAAAGGCATAGTCCTGGGCGCGGATACAATTGTTGTGTTGAAGGGGAGGCTGAAGGGAAAGCCCTCATCAAAAGCAGGCGCAGTAAAGATGTTATCGCAGCTCTCATCTCATACACACAGGGTAATAACGGGTTTTGCACTTATTGACGCGGCAACGGGAAGGGTTATTGTTGATTATGAGGAGACAAAGGTAACGTTCAAAAAAATAGGCACTGCCTGGATTAAAGAATATGTGAAAAAAAACAACGTGATGGACAAGGCAGGCGCCTACGCGGTCCAGGAAAATTCGGACCCGTTTATAAAGTCAATAAAAGGCTCTTATTATAATGTGGTGGGCCTGCCGGTGGAAAAGGTACTCGAACACCTCAAGAAATACTTTTGAAGGCGGGGAAGTTTATATTTGATGTATTTGATATTTGCTATTTTATATTTGATAATTACTACCGGAACAAAATTACTGCCAAAACAAAACCGTTTTTACGGCTGCGAGTTTAATCTCTACCCTGCGGTTTCTGGTTTGATTTTGTCTTAATTATAAAATATGAAATATAAAATGTTTTGTTTTCTACAGGTTTTCCTCAAACATCTCTATATCCGCCTGCGCCCTCAAGCCCTCCAGCAGCCCTTTGTAAACATCGTCATACTTTATGTTTTTAAGCTTTTCGGCAAGCTCGCTGCGCTTCTCGGCGAATTTTTTATCGTCAAATTTCGATTTTGAACCGCCGGTTATTTTTGCTATGTAAAAACCGTTCTCGCCCTCTATGATTCCCGAAACATCGCCTGCATTAAGGTCAAAGACAATATCCATAAAGGACTCTGATTCTATGGCTGATAACTTGTCGTTTTCACGGAAGAGCGGGAGTTTTTTCACCGGGATATTGCTCTCTTTGGCAGCTGAGGCAAAATCACCCGAGGAGGTGACTGTCTCGCGCATCTTTTCGGCTTTTTTCCTCATAAGTTCTTTTCCCTCGTTTTTTCTGAGCTCCTCAAGAACCTGCGAACGCACCTTTTCATAAGTGGGCTCAAAGCCGTCTTCCTTGCCGGTATTCTTTATTATATGGTAGCCAAACTGGGTCTTGACTAAGGGGCTTAAGCCGCCCTTTTTAAGTTCAAATGCGGCCTTCTCGAATTCGGGAACCATCATGCCTTTTTCAAACCAGCCGAGGTCGCCGCCGTTTTCGCCTGACCCCGGGTCAGCCGAGTGTTTTCTTGCCAGTTCCGCGAAATCAGCGCCGCCTTTTATCTTCCCGAGAATCTCCTCTGCCAGCTTTAAGGCAGCCTCGTCAGTCAGGCCCGTAGGCGAGGTGGGTGAGGCGTCGGCCTGTATGAGTATATGTGAGGCTTTGACCCGTTCGGGCTTGACATAATTCTGCCTGTTGACCGCGTAGTAATCCTTCATTTTATCTTCGCTTATTTTAATCGCAGAAAGGAAATCCTTGTAGTTGAAATAGACATAGTCGGCTGTAAGGCCGCGGCTTCTCTTGACAAAGTATTCCTTAAGTTCGTCTTCGGTAAATTTGATGCCCGCCCATATACGGTTGCTCAGCTTCGCGAGGACAAGCATCTGTTTCTGCTGGTTCTCAAAGTCATCCGGCCTTATGCGCTGGCCGTAAAGAAAGTTCATGTACTGGCGCTTGTCAAAGGAGCCGTCAACCCCCTGAAACGCGGGGATGGTGCTTATGTATTCGGCTACCTCGTCGTCGTGGGCGCGTATGCCGGTTTTATGCGCGTAGTCAAGTTTGAGTTTTTGTTCTATGAGGCTTGAGAGGAGCTCTTTTTTCATCTCTTTTTCGCGCTCCTCGCTTACCTTTATTCCCCGGTCATACATCTGCTGCAGCCTGTTTCTCCATATTTCGCCGAGCTCAGTATAGGTTACGGAGTCCTTGCCGATTTTAGCCAGGACATCGGGGTTTTCACGGGTGTCCTCGAACATCATTATGCCGCCTACGGCAATCATGCTGAGGATAAACGCCCCGATTACAAACCACAGGATAAATTTCGCGCGCGAGCGCAGTTCGTTCATCATTATAAGCCACCTCGAAATAATTTTCGCACATTATAGGTAATTTTTCGTTTATTTGCAACTGAAATAAGTTTAGTTTTGTCTTTTGCAGGTCGCTGAACAACCATTGCCCCAAAACTACTATCGCAGGACGGGGCTGGCAGTGGAAAATTTCGTCGAGAACACAGGGCGCGTCTGTGCTGCGCGCTATTCAACGCCATCCCAAACACCCATGCCCTGCATAGAACTTACCGCCCTAAAACCCGCGCAAGCCTAATCGCCTATATTCGCGAGTCAACAGGCGAACAGGCTCACCGCCGATGTAAATCGGCGAAATTTCTCCGCTGCCTGCCCCGGCCCACCTCAGGTAAGGATGGGACGTTGTAAAAGTCACAAGTTACTGCTGTAAATGAGAATGAGCTTGACAGGAAGAGATTTTTTCTGTGTGTGGAAAACTATTGAGTTTTAAAGGAGATGAGGGTATAATATTCCGCAGACATCAGGAATAACTTCGGGAGAAATATGCAGACGCTTAAGATAATGCAGTCCATGGACAGGGATGACGACACCATAAGGATACTGGCGTGCGAGGGTTATATGAACTTTGAAACCTACGATTACGCCATGGATATCGTTAACAGGCTGATTCAGCACGGGATAAACAGGATAGTATTTGACCTGTCGGAAGTGGAGTACATAAGCAGCAGCGGATGGGCGGTCTTTCTGGGGCCGTCAAATACGGCGAGGAGTTTCGGAGGGGATGTCAAGATAGCGGCTATGAAGGACCAGGTAAAATTCGTATTTGAGGCGCTTGAGCTGAATAATGTAATAGAGAGTTATGATACGGTGGAAAAGGCCGTTGCGGCGTTTAAGAAAAAAGGGAATTAGGGTTTTGTATTATCG
>DSBP01000241.1 GCA_011049465.1 bacterium
GCGGTATTTTTAAGGGGGAAGACGGAATAACATATTATTTCCGCGTACGGGCGCGGGATAACGCGGGCAACTGGTCGGAGTTTTACGAGCAGGGCTCAGTCAGGACAACGGTGGATGTCTCCCCGCCTTCGCAGATAACCCAGATTGTGGCCAAGCCCGCGGCCGAAGGAAAAATAATCCTTGAGTGGGGGAAATCCGTTGATTCGGTAAGCGGCCTTGATTTTTACAGGGTTTACCGGTCGTCCGTGTCGGGGCAGGTCGGAATGCAGATTTGCGATGACGGAGAAGTCAGGGAGACAACATTTACCGACGAGTCTGCGGATATTGAGGACGGCATCATTTATTATTATACGGTAAGGCCGGTTGACTGCGTGGGTAACGAGCGCGAATCCGGAAACAAGCAGGTTCTGGCAATTTGCGACAGGTACGCGCTTCCGCCTGTTATCCGTTCAGTCACCCACCCCATGCAGGAACAATGGTACAACAACAGGAACCTTAAAATTACATGGGATACGCCGCAGGATGCCACAAGGATAACCGGTTACTACTACATCTTCGACCAGATAGCGTCAACGGTGCCGGACGCCAAAACAGGGACGTGGTTTACCGACAATGAGATAGATTTTAATGGCTTGTCTGACGGAACCTGGTATTTCCATGTGATATCAAAGGATGAGGCGGGAAATGTCTCGGATGAGGCGGCGCATTACAGGGTAAATATAGACACGAGCAGGCCGAAGCCGCCGGTAATCACCTCAATTACCCACGGGGATTTTAACCAGTGGTACAACAATAACGCGCCCTCTTTTTCATGGACGACGCCCTCTGACCCGGCGGGAATAGAGGGTTACTATTATTTATTCAATCAGATTAAGGAGACCAGGCCTGATATTACGGCGTCGAACTGGACAAAGGGGACAATGGCGTCTTTTGTGGATGTGCCGGACGGCGTCTGGTATCTTCATGTGACAGCCAAGGACACGGCAGGCAATATATCGGAAGAAGCCTCCCGCATGCAGGTAAACGTGGCTATGACGCCGCCGCCTCCGTCGGTTTTTTCAAGCACGCATCCCGACCCTGATAAATGGTACAGGGACAAAGAGGTTAAGATTCAGTGGAAACCGATGGATTATGTGAATGAAATAATAGGATATTATTACCTCCTTGATAATATGGAGAACAGCGTGCCCACTCCGAAAAACAGCAAAACAATGGATACTGCGCTGTCGCTTCCTGATTTGTCCGACGGCCTATGGTATTTTCACATAGTCTCGGTTGACCGCGAGGGAATAATAGGCAAGACAGCGGCCCATTTCCCGGTTAAGATTAAGACAAAAGTAACGCTTAAGGGCGTTGTCACGCAGTCAAACGGGATAATGCCCCTTGCCGGCGCGACTGTTGAGGTTATGAGTGAAAACGGAACGACTCTTGGATTATGCATATCCGACAAAGAGGGCTCTTTCAGCGTGGAAAACCTGCCTGTCGCGACCGTAAGGATAAAGGTGATTTCAAAGGGGCTGCCGCCCCAGATGATATACGGGGTTGAACTGAAGTCGGACGAGGCAGAGCGTTACATGAATATTTCAAGCGAGATTTTCGCCATGCATGAGCCGGCATCCAAGAAAATAGTTATTAATTATTATATACCCGAGGACGGCGCTGTCACCATCAAGTTTTATAACGAGGCCGGAAAAATAATCAATACGATAGAGGAGAAGAAAAAAGGCAGGGTTTATAACAGCAATACGATTGACGCTTCGGGGCTGGAGCCGGGCATGTACCTGTATCAGGTTACGTCAAAGGGAGATGTGACAGGCAAGCTGACAAGATACGCAATCAGAAAAATAAAGATAACATAGTTCGGCCTTAAACCGCTTTAATGTCCCGGCGTCAGTCTTAAAAAAACGGGCATACTTCATAATGCAGGAGGCGGATGATGAGTCGTTTATGCAGGGCCTGCGGGGCGGAGAACAGGGAGGAGGCGGCCTTTTGCCGCTCGTGCGGTTCCCCGCTGCCGAAAAAAAAGAAGGCTGCGGTATCGGGTGTAAAAGCCCTGGCTGACAGGGCTGTTATGCGTTTTTGGGCCATAACGGCATGCGCGGCCGTGCTGCTTGCGGCAACAGGAATGTTTGTCATGAACAGAATAAAGGAACGGTCTAAAGTAACAACCATTAACGAGTATACGTCAAAGTTTGACAGGATTGACGACGCTGCGTTTGGCGCGGCCTCCGCGGAGCGCTTTCACATACAGTCGTTGTGGTGGAACATGAGCGTTGATGACATAAAAAGGGTTCATCCCTATGCAACCGCCTCGACGGACCCTGATTTTATCTCTTCGATGACTGTTACTCAGCATGACTATAAGATTAAGATGCCGCACGCCAATTTCATGAGCCTGGGGATAAATAACGGAAGGCTTTATGCGGTTAAGTTTGAATTCGGGCCGCATGAAGTATTTGAGAGCCAGGCTCTTAAGGTGCCAAACAAGGACGAGATAATGTACGGAAGGTTTAAAGGGCTGGTGATGGCATTCCGGAGGCTCTATGGCCCGCCGGCATTTGTCAAGGACGATACGGATAAAATGTCCCCGCAGGAAGCCATAAAATCCGTAAAGGCAGGAACGTACAAGGGCAGCCCCAGCAATATTTATATGTACTGGGATATCGGGGACACGCGGGCAGAGGCGGTTCTCTTCGGGCACGGAAAAAAACTCCATCTTACCGTAAGGTTTCTTTACATGCCCGTGTGGCGGCTTGTCGGGAAATGAGGGGCGCGGAAAAACTCTTTTATAGTGCGCTCGGGTTTATTCTTTTTCTGGTCCCGCTTGTTTACTCGGGAAGCTCGTACCACTTCATTTATATTAAAGAGGCCGTCTTCGCGGCAGGGGTTATTTTTCTGGGCGCTGTTTTCCTCTTTGAGCGCTCCATAAATATCAAAAGAGCATCTCTTTTCCCGCTTGTGCTTGGCGCGTGGATGCTTATCTCTTTTATATTCAGCGATTACAAGCACGCGGCGCTGATTGTCTCGTTGAGATACGGGTCGGTATTTTTATTCTTTTTCATACTGGCAAATTACGAAAAATATGACAGAAGAAAGGCGCGGGTTATTTTCGCGGCCGGGGCCGTGCTCCCGCTTCTTATAGGTGTTTTACAGGCTGTTGTCCCCGGTTTTATGAAGGAGCTTATGGTATTCGGGAACAGGATACCCTCCACTTTCGGCAACCCGAATTTTCTGGCTGCTTTTGCTGTGTGTGTTATTCCTGTTGTTTTGGGCCTTGCCGGCGGGGCCGGGAAGAGGCTCAAGGCGGCTTATTACGCGGAGGCTCTTCTTGCCGCGGCATGCGTGGTGTTATCAGGGTCAAAAGCAGGGTTTATTGTGCTTGTTGTGATGGCAGCGGTTTACGGCGCGGTTTACGGCAGCAGATATATCGGAACAAAGAAGGCCGCGGCAGCAGCCGCGGTAATAATACTGCTGGGCGCAGTTGGAACTGCGGCAATGAGCGGGATGTTTGCGCCTGACGGGATAATGAAAAATGACTCGGTCTTTTTCAGGCTGCATACCTGGAAAGGCGCCCTTCAAATGACAGCGCAAAAACCCCTGACAGGCACAGGGCCCGGGGCATTCGCTCTTGAATATCCCGCTCACAGGCCCGATGAAATTATGAAATGGTCGGCGGAACACAGCTATGAGACCCTTTATGCCGAGAATTTTTTAATCCATGCGGCGGCAGAGAGGGGAATCCCCGGAATGCTTATTCTAATGTGGATGATGTATGTCTTTTTTACGGCAAGGTCAAGGGGTTCCGGGGACTTAAAGGCTGCTCTTGGCGCGCTGTTGTGCGTTAACCTTGCGGGCGTTGACATTAATTATATGCCGTCGTTCATGGCCGCTTTTTTCATGGCAGGGCTCGTAATAAACGGGCAAAAGAAAGAGGCGGTAATAAGCATAAGCGGGCCCGGCAAAAGGCTTCTGGCGGCCGGTATTGTCACGGCGGCTGTTTTTATATTTTACACTCAATTTATGATGAACATCTCTTTTATTCACCTCAAGAAGGGTGAGTTTTTGTCAAGGGCCGGAAATTATAAGGCCGCAATATCCGAATACGAAAAAACCCTGGCCATTGACCCGTGCAGCCTCAGCGGGCTATATTTTATGGCGGGCTCATATTACGACCTTGACAGGGAAGCAAACCGGCAGAAGGCGCTTGAAGTATATGAAAGGCTTGAGAAACTGGCGCCGAATTATGTGCTGCTGCATTACATGAAAGGGGCTATTTACAGGGCGGCGGAAGAATATGACCGGGCTGCGGACTCGTTCAGCCGCATGCTTGCGCTGGACCCTTATTACAAGCCGGCGGCGGAAGCGCTTGCATATATTTACCTGCATGTGAAATCAAGGCCGAAAGAAGCTGCCGCGCCGCTGATTAAGCTGCTTGAAAAATTTCCCGGTGACGCCTCTATATATAACAATCTCGGAAACATATATTTTATGGAGAAACGGCTCAAAGATTCCATAGAGGCCTTTAAAAAAGCTATTGATTTAAAGGCGGATAAGGATTATTATTATAACTTAGGATGTGTCTATTTCACCGCAAATGACGGAAAAAACGCAAGATATTACCTTGAAAAAGCAGATAAGGCGGGAAAGGGCAGCGACCCCAGGGTGAAACAGATGCTGTCAATTCTTGAAAGATACGATGAAGTGACCGGGGTTAAACACAGGAACTGAAGGCATCAGAACGGGAATAAAGGGCGGCAGGCTGAGGAAAAGAAAGTAAACCGCGCCCTACAAGGAGCAGGTGTTGAAAAAAATAGCGGTATTTGTATCGGGCGGCGGTTCAAATCTTCAGTCGCTCATAGATTCGGTTGATTCGGGACATATAAAGGGCGCGGTTATTGAGGTTGTTTTCAGCGACAGGGAGTCCGCGTACGGGCTTGAGCGGGCGCGCAGGCACTCCATTGCAGCGCTGCATCTTTCGCCTGCCGGTTTTTTTGACAGGGAAGCTTTTGACAGGAAAATCGCGGACGAGATGAACCTTCTTGGCGTCAGCCTTGTATGCCTTGCGGGTTACATGCGGATACTGACAAAAGCTTTTATAGATACGTTTAAGGGCGTGATAATGAATATTCACCCTGCTTTGCTGCCGAAATACGGCGGAGCCGGAATGTACGGCAGGCATGTTCACGAGGCCGTGATTGCGGCCGGCGAAAGCGAATCTGGGTGCACTGTCCATTTTGTGGATTATGGCACGGACACAGGTCCCGTAATACTGCAAAAGAGCGTTCCTGTTGAGGAAGGCGATACGCCGGAGAGCCTTGCCAAAAAGGTTCTCGCGCTGGAACACGAGGCATACCCTGAGGCAGTAAAGCTGTGGGCCGAAGAAAGAATAAAAACAGAGGGCTCAAAGGTAATAATAACAGAATAGGGGCCGCCCATAGTTTTATTGTTTGAATGGAAATGCAAATGTAAATGTAAATTGTATTAAAGTTTACTAGGAGGCGCTATGTTCTGCCCTGCGTGCAGGTATGAGTATGAAGAGGGAATAATAGAATGCCCGGACTGCGGCGAAAAGCTGATAGAGAAGCTTCCCGGCGAAGAGGATGAATATGATTACGAGGCCGAGACCGCCGAGTTGTGCGAGGTTGAGGATGAGATTGAGGCGGGCGCCATAAGGGCCATGCTGACGGATACGGGTATTTACAGTTTTTTACGCACAAATTTCCTGCCATCGACGAGGATGGCGCTTTTTGCGCTGAAGCAGAGGAAGATGGGCACAATAATAGTCAATAAGGAAGACCTTGAAAAGGCAAAGGAAGTTGTTGAAGATTTTAAAAAATCCAGAGGATTCTGATTAAAGGAGAAGGATATGTTAAAGGTGAAACGGGCGCTTATAAGCGTGTCGGACAAGGAAGGCCTTGCTGAGTTCGCGAAGGAGCTTGCGGGCATGGGAGTGGAAATAATATCAACGGGCGGGACAAAAAAATCCCTGCTTGACGCGGGCATTAAGGCTGTTGATATATCGGAAGTGACCGGGTTCCCCGAGATGCTTGACGGCAGGGTCAAGACACTGCATCCCGTAATACACGGCGGCCTGCTTGCGCTGCGCGAAAAAAAAGAGCATGTTGATACAATTGAAAAGCACGGGATTAAGCCCATAGACATGGTGGTGGTAAACCTTTACCCTTTTAAGGAAGTGATAAAAAAAGAGGGGGTGTCGATAGAGGATGTAATTGAGAACATTGACATAGGCGGGCCGTCGATGCTGCGTTCTGCCGCGAAAAACGCGCAGTCAGTAGCTGTCCTGACATCAAAAGAGGATTATGGGCGCGTTATTGAAGAACTTAAAGGGGGAGGAATTAAAAAAGAGACACTGGATTACCTGCGGGTAAAGGCATA
Source organism: bacterium (assembly GCA_011049465.1). Lineage (GTDB taxonomy): Bacteria > Oederibacteriota > PGYV01 > PGYV01 > DSBP01 > DSBP01. The sequence goes on from DSBP01000241.1 coordinate 6,397, forward strand.
CAGGGCTACGGCCGACTATGACGCGTATATCGCCGACTATCTGGGCGAGCGGGTGCTGGGCGAGCGCCTGCCTGAGAGGATTGTCATATCAGCGGACAGAAAGCAGGGGATGCGTTACGGAGAGAACCCCCATCAGAAAGCGGCTTTTTACGGTTTTCCGGATTATCCCGCGACGGGCCCGGGAAGCCTTGAGCAGCTTCACGGAAAGGAGCTTTCCTTCAACAACATATATGACATTGACGCGGCTCTCCTGATTGTCAAGGCGTTTGACGCGCCGGCTGCCGTAATTATCAAGCACGCCAACCCGTGCGGCGCGGCTCTGGGGAAGGACATAACAGAGGCTTATGTGAGGGCGTTTGAGGCTGACCCGCTCTCCGCGTTCGGAGGGATATGCGCGCTTAACAGGGAATGCACCGTGGAGATAGCGCAGAGAATAGACAAAATGTTCATGGAGGTTATAACTGCGCCGGGTTACAGCGAAGAGGCGCTTAACATCCTGAAAAACAAAAAAAATATCAGGATAATGAAGTCAGGCCCGCTTGTAAAGGATGAGGTTAAGTCAATCAGGGGCATGGATATAAGGAAGGTGACAGGCGGGCTGCTGGTGCAGGAGCCTGACAGCGCTGTGGTTACGCCCGGTATGCTTAAGACAGTGACAAAAAAGGAGCCCGGCGCAGAGCAGGTAAGTGATATGCTTTTCGCCTGGTCCATAGTCAAATACGTAAAGTCAAACGCTATTGTGGCTGTTAAAGACGGCGTGACAGTGGGCATAGGGCCGGGGCAGACAAACCGGGTGGGCTCCATGGCAATAGCGCTTAAAAACGCGGGGGAAAAGGCAAGGGGCGCCGTACTGGCGTCAGACGCGTTTTTCCCGTTCAGGGACAACATTGATGAGGCGGCCAAAGCCGGAATAGCGGCAATAATACAGCCGGGAGGCTCGGTGAGGGACGAAGAATCGATAGCAGCCTGTGACGAACACGGCATAGCGATGGTTTTTACGGGAATAAGGCACTTTAGACACTAAAAAAAACGGAGGCCGAATTGAAGAGTTTTGAGGAGCAGTTTAAGGCCGTGATGCGCGGCGTTGTTGATGTTGTAACTGAAGAGGACCTTTCCCGGAAACTCAAAAAAGGGAAACCGCTGAATATTAAGCTGGGAATAGACCCGACTGCGGCGGACATACATCTGGGGCATACGGTTACCCTCAATA